>JALLON010000253.1 GCA_027717925.1 Acidobacteria bacterium AH-259-G07
GGTAATACGGGAACGGATTAGGAGGGGGAAGTGCGTCGTAAGTACCGGTCAATGCGTACAAAATCGCCTATTTCGGCGCCAAATGGAGTTCCGGGAGGAAAACCGCATGCTGAGACGGGTCCCTCCGGACCAAGGGAGGCCACAAGTGAGCCCGTAGGCCGAAAAAACGCCTCCAAAAACCGAAGGGAGACCCTGTTTTTAGAATTGCGCTTATTTTGAGGCTAGCCGGGATAAGGCGGAGGAATACTCGGCGCGTGAAAGGTGACATTAGTCAGAGTTCGAAAGCAAAGCGCAAGGTAAAGGCTTCCCGTAAGAGGACCGGAGGCGCTAAGCAACGCTTGGGTCGAAATCCTAGCCGCTTATGGTTCGGTGAGTTCACCCTATTTCGCGCAAAACACTGTCAAAGAATTGCCCATGAAAGCTGACAAACAGATGCCGATTACTCATTCTCTGCCAGGCCCGAGCTTACCCTTCAGCTGGGGTTTCAGTCGCGAAAAGACGCTGGCTATGATATTCTTCCCTTTGCTTAATTCCTGAACGGAGCCTATTTTAGAAACGGAGCCTATTTTAGACTGGTTTGCTGCAGGTGTCCAATTGGGCCTACAAGAACCTCCTATCGAGGAGATAGATGGACTTAAAAAGGGTGAACATGGGTGCATTTTGACGCGGAGAAGATTCGCATATTATCAAAAGGGGGCTTGGGAGTCTCACTAAACAATGCGGAAGAAACCAAGGAGCGTCAGCGTGAAAACCCGACTTCGCCGTTGTTATCTCTTTTTGCGTCGTGAAAATTTACACCGGCTGTTCCTTATCCTAGGAGTGCTGATCCTGCTGGGTGCCATCGGGCTAGCGGTTTTCGAGCCAAACACGTCTTTGCCTAGTGCGATCTGGTGGAGCGTCGTGACTCTTACCACTGTGGGCTACGGCGATATTGCGCCTGCCACGATAGGGGGTCGGCTGATTGGAATTCTAATTATGTTTCTTGGCATCGGCGTCTTGGCACTGTTTAGCGCAACGTTAGCCAGTGTGCTCGTAGAAAGAAAACTGAAGGAAGAGCGAGGCATGTGTTCCTATGATTTTGAGAATCACATCATTTTGTGTGAGTGGAACCATCGAGCGCGAGAGATTCTTCACGAGCTCCGCGCAGATCGCCGGATCGAGACAGCGCCCATCGTATTGATTGCCGAAATTGACATCAAACCGATTGACGACAATAACCTGTTCTTCATTCAAGGAGGGGTGACTGAGGAGAATCTGAGGCGGGCAAATCTACAAAAGGCAGAGACCGCCATAATACTCGGCGATGACCATTTAGATGCCCGCGCTCGAGATGCCAAAGTGGTTCTCTCGACCTTAACCGTGGAGAGCATAAACCCCAACATCTATACTATCGTGGAGCTCGTGGATGGTGCGAACGTACAGCACTGCGAGAGGGCCAATGCCAATGAGATCATTGTGATCACCGATTTCAGCAGCAAATTAGTCTCGCGGGCCACTCTCGATCACGGCCTTTCCAAGGTTCTATCCGAGCTTTTGAGTTCCCGCTTCGGCAATGACTTATTTAAGATTCCCGTCCCTGAGTCCATGGCTGGAAAAACGTTCATGGAAATCTTTGCGGAAATGAAACGTGATCATGGAAACATTGTCCTGGCAGTCCAAAAAGGAAACGAGGGTGAGGTTATCTCCAATCCGCCTGTGGACTGCCGGTTGGAACGAACCGATCATCTGATTGTTATCGCGCCAGGAAGGCCACAATCCCGCTCGTAACGGTGGATTTGTTTGCTTGATGCGAGTGCAATTGAATCGCGCTTATGAACAACTGGTAAAGCGCTTGGAAAAATGAGGTCTGAAACAAGAGGAGGTGCAATATGTCCGAGAACCTTGATTTGGTCAAGGGTTATTTGCTCGACCTTGATTTGAAGATTGTTGATGAGAATGAACCCGAAGAGTTGGTTGTAGTAGAAGATGAGGAGAATGGCATTAGAAATCTTGTCATCGATTGCGAACCACCAATCGTTGTATTGGAACAGCTGATTATGGAGATTCCCAAGGATCCGGGAGATTTCTATGAGCGGCTGCTGAAAATGAATCGCTCTTTGGTGCACGGAGCCTTCGTTCTGGACGAAGAAAGCCGATATGTTTTTTTCAGGAATACTCTGCAGTTGGAAAATCTGGATCACAATGAGTTAGAAGGATCCATTCGTGCACTATCCTTGGCATTGGCGGAAAACGGAGCAGAGTTGTTGGAATATAGTAAACGATAGCTGGAAGTGAATTGGATAGGAGGTCGAAAATGGTTTCCTGGTTGATTCTCGTTGACTCAGCTTACTACGCCACTGCTTTGGGCGCCTCACCTTCGAGGAAAAGATAGTAGCGGATATGGGGATTCGACCCGCCGAACTTCCAGATCCAGGCGTCCACCAAGTAGTGTGTGGCCTGAGGCACCGTGAGCAGCGGCACGAGGATGGCCAACATAGTGGAAGAAAGCTCGAAGTCCAGAGCCATCCCGAAGAACACCTCAGCATGCTCCTGCCATACAAAGACATCCCACAGGCCTTCTTCCACGTATGCGAGGGCAAAGAGAAGGCCCACGAAGATCCCGGCCGCCACCGGCCGGTGAATCATTGCGCGCCAGGAAGGGTCATCGGCCCACTTGTGACGACCATAGAGCCAGACCAGCGCCATATAGGGGACTCCGTGCGCCACAACGTTCGTAAGGGTGAAGGCGAAATCGGAATTCAAAAGAGCGATACCGACATACCAAACCGCGCCGGTGGACCCAACGATGCCTATCTTGCCCCAGTTGATCGTCCCCCGAACCATGAAAACCTGGATCTGTCGAAGGACAAAGAGACTCAGTGAGGCGGTATAAAATATTACGGCTGCCGTGGCTACCCAGCCGGGCAACTGGATGAAATCCCCTTCTAGGAACCATTGAAAATGGCGGGACGAAGGATTCTTGTGCCAGAACGCCAGAGGGTAAAGCATCGTGGCGTAAATGGCGCATTTGTCCAGCTGAGCGTCCCACCCGGAGCGCTCACCCGCCCGATGTCGGTAGACCATCATGAACCCATACTGTTGCCGCAGAAAATGGAACACTGCTACGTAGGCAAGAACCCGCCAAAAGAGCAGGTAGTCGATGCTGTACAACGCGAACCCCACCAGGAAGCAGGAGAGGGGTGTCAGTAGGTAGAGCGTCCTCCTCCGCGCGAATTCTTCAGGGTGAAAATAGGTGCGATACAAAGACGCATAGACATGGGCGACGTCGATGAAGACAACAAAGAGCACCCAGCCCCAGATTGGAGTCTCAGAGGATCGCAAGGCAGGAACGGCCAACACAAGGAGAACTGCGGCGATAGGCGGCCCGAGAATAAGCCCGAGGTCAAAAGGGCCGGATGCAATCCAACGGGATTTCATATCGAAACATTTTGCTCCTTGGAGGCTGTCTTGTGAAGTGGCGAATTGCCTCATCAAAAATCTATTCGAAATCTTGACTCTTGAGGACTTTGTAAACTCAACCAAAACTTGGGGAGACGATCTCAAGACAATTGCCCACCGCAAAATTCTGGAAAAGTTGCGCCACTGAAGGTAAATGACGAAATCCACTTGGCCATCTGTTATTATTATGAGCGCAGGCAAGGGCCTTCTAGCTTCGATTCCCATGCACCTCCGCCGCTTAAAATCTAGATGCCATCGGAGGAATTTTGAAGACTACATCATACTATGTGAATGGAACCATAGCGCCCGGGCGATTCTTCACGGGCTTCGAGCAGACCGGCTCCCATTGTGTTAATCGCCGAAATCGAGATAAAACCCGTTGATGATGAGAACCTGTTCTTTATTCAGGGTGCGGTTAATGAGGAGAATCTGAAGCGGGCCAATCTGGAGAAGGCAAGAACGGCCATCATATTAGGGGATGATCGTTTGGACGTAAATGCGCGGGATGCCAGAGCCGT
>JALLON010000254.1 GCA_027717925.1 Acidobacteria bacterium AH-259-G07
ACTCCAGCCATGCAGGCCGGGCTAACCAAGAAGAGGCTTTCCTTCCGGGAGGTATTCACCAATCGGCCGGCATTCTTTTTGCTTTTCTTGGTCGTGGTTGGCGCAAGGTTTTGTAGATTTAAATTGCAAATAGTCTCGTTTACGCTCTGGGGAAGTGCTCAGGACTCAACAACACTTGCCTGAAGAACCACCAAAATTTACGAGAATTTACCATCTCGAGCGGAAACAAAACAGAAACATGTTTCGTCTCTTGCGAACAGCGGAGTGACACTCCGCGGTTCCTTATCGGCCTGGAGGATTCGCTGCGGCAATTGCTGCCGGCACGTCAAGGTCGCCGAATCCAAATTCGCCTCTGGCTCCACGACGATTACAACCCATCGCACCCTATCTTCCAACCGGAAGACCATTACGCACCGCGTCCGTCCGTTCCCGTTTCGTAAGAAGGAAATCATTGGGGGACCAACGCCCGGATCTCGGCGCGAAGCCGATCGGCCAGCGACTCGTTCCATCCGCTTCTGGCGTCTGCGATGACCTGCAGCTCAAGCTCGGTTAAGGCTCGGAGCACGCGATATCGGCGCTCGACCGTCCCGATGATCTCGCCGGGATCGATGCGTTCGCCGGTGCGGAGCAGGCGCTGGAGGTCCTCCCAGTCGTAGAGCGCGTCCCGAAGGCGCCCGAAGAAGGCCTCCGGGTCGAACGGGTCGTGCGCCTGCCAGAGCTTGAGCACGGCAAGCCGCCGGAGCAGCTCGCCGTCGAAGGGCGTCGCGGCGAAACAATGAAGATCGTACAGGTCGCGGACCTTGGCGCGCTGGAAGGCGGCACGCACCTTCTCGGCAATCATCTCGATGAGCTGCAGCGAAGGCAGCTCGAACCGCTCGAACTCGAGATGGGGAAAGTACGCCTGGTGCTTCATGGGAGCCGACGCGAGTACCAGGGTCGGCCGCTCGCGCAGGCTAACCTGCAAGCGAAACCGTCCCTGCTCATTCCAGGCATGTCGGTACAGCACGTCGCCGCCGAAGGACTCAGCGTCATCGGTCTTGTAGTACTCGTCGAAGGTGAACGTGATCCCGTAATGCTCTTGGTTGAAGACTTCGACGACCTGAACCAGGACGTCGTCGGGCTGCCGGTCGGTCGAGAGCGTAAAGTCGAGGTCCTCCGAGAAGCGGCCGGTCGAGCCGAAGACGGTCTTCCGCAGACAAGTGCCGCCCTTGAAGGTAAGATGGCCCATGACGTCGGCATCGAGGAGCGCACGCAGCGCATACGTGAGGACCACGTCACGCTCGGCCAGGAGCTTGTCACGCAGCCCGCTGTTCCGGGGTGTAGAGGTCGACGAATTTCTCTGCGATCACTGGCTCGTCTCCGACCTGTGAAAGGTGACGCGGCGCCGGGGGCGCTCCTCCTTGGGGACCAGGATGTCTCGCGGGACATTCTCGAGGACGTTCCAGGGGCTGACGAGCTTGCCCGAGGTACCCCACCGCCGCCGTGGCCCGAGCATGACTTTGCTCTTTGCTCGAGTGAGTCCAATCAGCCGCTCCCGTATTTCTGGTGGCATCGGTGCCTGATGCAGATTGAGCCAGTAGCCGAGGCGCTGCACGGGGGCGGACTCATGCCAGCGCTCGGCGAGTTCGAGCAGCTGCTCCCAGGATACTCGGCTGCCGGCTCGAGCGGCGATGCGCGACACCTCCCCTATGCCGCCGGCGTAGCGCGGCCTGGCGATGGCGTCCAGCAGCGCGCGCTCGAGCGTCGCCATCTGGACCGGCTGCCCCAGCACCAGGGTCTCCTTGAACCCGAAGAACAGGCGCTCCGGGAGCGTGACGAACACGTAGGGCTTGCCGCGGACGACCTCGGGTCGGCGGCGCTCCAGGCAGGCCAGGTACACCTCGGCAAACGCCTGCTCGGTCAGCCCATGGTGCGTGCAGGCGGTGCCGAAGGAGAAGAAGTACGGAGAGACGAGAGCCGCCCCGGCGGTGAGGGGGTGCAGGTCCGGCACCCCCTCCCGGCCTCGGTCGGGGGGGACGATCTGGTAGAGCCCCGGCCGGAGCCGTTCGAGCCAGCCCTTCTTCACGAGCCGATGGGCCAGGTAGCGGGCGTAGCTGTCCGAGGCACCGAGCGCCTGGCGGATCTCGGCGAGGGTGACGGTCTTCTGCCCCCGCCAATGGAGGTCGAGGACCACCTTGGCCTCGTTCTGAGAGAGAGTCCGTTCCATGGTTGCACCTACCCCGGCTTCGTTTGGATTTTACTAACAATTAGGCAAGGATGCAACCAGCCGAGGTTGCTTCTCTAAAGTATCGTTAGTGAATCACTAACTAACACAACAAGATGCAACCAACGCAGGCCCGCAGCGATGCAAATCGGCTTCAGGGGTGTCCCCCCGAAAAACTCCATCCGACTAGAAGAAAGGGCGTGCGCACAAGCTCAGGCTACCTCTGGACAAGCCTATTTGAGTCTTTTTTCTCCGGCTAGCATAAAGGAACGACGGCAAGGATCAGCGCAGAGGCTTGTTTCTGGCGGTTGAAGATTGCCGATGCCCAAACCTTTCCTGTGCTGGACGGATTGTCGAGGGAACAAAGCGGCAGTGTGTGCGTCCTACGCGACGTCAAGATGGTTGCGGAGGAACGGCAGCCAGGTGGTTGGCTGGTCAGGCTGAGTCTTCGGATGGACCATGTACTTGCGGATGGTGTCGCTCCAAGGAGGATCATAGCCGAGCAATCGCAAGGTATCCCTGATTCTCTCAGCACTCCACAAGGGATTCCCTCTGCTCAGCTTACGAATCATATTCCGCATCTCCTTCGCTATGGGTGGCCGGCCACGCCGCCCTCCCGACTTCCTACGCCAGTAGAGACGAAACGCTCTCGTGTGCCATCTCTTGACCGTCGCAGGCCGCATGAGATGCGCCACTTGATGCCATTGATCCCACACCCTCGAGAGCAACACCCACAGCAGCCGGAAAGCCTGGGTGAATCTGGGTCTTGGCTGATTCTTCTCCGTGAGGCGGAAACAAAACGGAAACACGAGCGAAATACTGAGAAGTACTGGGACCTCGGCAGCTAGAGTTAAAGCTAATAAATTCAAAGGGTTTGGAATGCCGGGGGGCGGAATCGAACCGCCGACACGCGGATTTTCAGTCCGCTGCTCTACCGACTGAGCTACCCCGGCTTCGCCAAGAAGGCTGTATTCTAACTTTGAATTTTCTCAGCCTTCAATGAAATCAGCTATTTGCAAGAAACGACACGACTTATAAAATTGCCAAACTGTCTCTCTGGTCTATGCTGTCTAGCAAAAACCCCCTGTTCAGACTCAAAAATGGACAGTAAATTGGACAGTACAAAAGGTTTAGAATTTAACATTCTACCGCCGCTCCTTATAAATAGCGGCAGAGAATATATCACACCCCTGGAGTGATCATATCCGTTTCTCAGGATAATATAACAGGTTCACCAACGATAGCCATAAGCAATGCTTTGGAGCAGGGCTATGCCTTGCCGGACTAAGATTTCCTTTGTACTCAAACGTACCGGGTATTGGTTCCGCACACGATAAGGTGTTTGTCTGTAGTATGGCGTGCGATAGTATGTGACCGGTTGCGGTGTCACCACATAATAAACAGGCTGTGCCCGGGAATAATAGGATACTGACCTGCGTTGATATGGACGCTGGCGAACTATAGGGCTACGGGTCGCCTCCCGTTGACTGATCCGTTTGAGCTGTCCTTGAATCCTTTTGAGGTCTTTGCGTAGGCTTGAAATGGCCTGACTCACCTTATTTTCACCCTGTCTTTTAAGTTGAGCTTGAATTATCTGAACACTCCCTTGTTTCGCTTCCTGGAGCTGTTCCTGGGTCAAATGGATCTCAACCATGCAGTAACCGTCGTTTGTGTGCTGCTGCACGGTACGCGTTTGAAAGAGTCCTGCCAGAAGCACTTCGGTTTCTTGGCGCCATAGTGTTT
>JALLON010000255.1 GCA_027717925.1 Acidobacteria bacterium AH-259-G07
CAGATTCCTTAGGGGCGGGTCCGGACTCCTCATCTGCGGGTACAATCCTTCGCTTGCAAGCCTCGGTGCTTTCATTTCCGTTTCGGCGCTTCTGGACAGAAGCATTTTAAGTGTATTATACTTTTTATACTTTTTATACTAATTTATTTAAAAAGGCTAGGGTCGTGCCCGTGATAGTTGGTGGGCGATTTTCAACCAGTGCTCAATTCAGAAATTCTCTAAGTTTGGCCACCCTTGAATCTCTCCTCCTTAAGCCCAGTGTTCCTCTGAGCTGAAGGGTAAGGGCGGCCAACACGGCAAGCTGAATTGAGTGCGGGGACACTTTGGCTTTCCTGACAGGACGCACTGTCGGGGTCAACTCATCGTAGGAGCTGATTTCATCAGTGTAAGTAGAAGGCTAATAACTCGAAATTACGATGCCCATGCTCGACGGCCAGAGGAGGTGAGCCAACTCACGGTCGTCCTCAACTGTTACGAAAATATCTCACATTTTCATGATTCGGAGTGGGCGCAGCTCATGGACAGTCTAGTTCAAGAACTCAACCGCCTGGTGCCCACGGACCAGTAAATCTATTCGTCAAAATCTCCTTAGAGCAGCGGCGCACAAACCCCTACATCTGTCCTAGTGCATCATTCAATCTCGAGTTAGGATTAAGCAGACTACTCCCAGGAGCGAAAAGGGAAATTACTTATAAGGAGGATGAACCGTGAATCCAACCAAAGACAGCATACGAACCATAGCGATTTACTGTCGGTTATGCCGATATCGGCATAATCGACATCATGCCGACTTTCGGATTATGCCGATGCATGGCCTCGGTCTCGTCTGACTGAGCACTTTTGCGTGCAGTTTGCCTATTGTCAATTCGGCATAATCCGGGCAATCTTCTCCAATCTGACAATGACGTCAGGGAAGGAGGAGATATGCTGGAACAGTTAGTAAAGAGACCATCGACGGTTCGGTCCCTCAAAGACTCTCCATTGGGGCCATACCTCGACTCGTTCGCGTCGTCACTTGTGCACCTCGGATATAGTGCATTAACGCTCCGGCGGCAGGTTCGGGTCACGGCTAACTTCGGCCGATGGCTGGTCAAAGGCAACATTCAGGTCGCTGATCTCGATGAGGAAGTCGTTGATTTGTTTGTCGATGAACGACGGCATCAAGGTCGTCTTCATCTGGGTCAGCCCCTGACCCTCCGTCGGTTTGTGGAGCACCTGCGTGCGGAGGGCGTGATTCCTCCTGCCCAGGTAAGCTTGGACAAATCACCGGTCGCCGAGCTGCAAGACAGATACGAGCGCTACTTGCGGGTCGAGCGAGGACTCAGTACGGTTGCAGTGGAGCACTATCGACCAGTCGTGCGTCGCTTTCTTATCAATCGTTTCGGCGATGCACCGATGCTTCTGAACCAACTTCGACCGTCGGATGTCTTCGGCTTCGTTCTTCGTCACGCCCACTCAGGAAGCCCCAGCAAAGCCAGGCAGATGGTCACCGCGCTGCGCTCTTTTTTCCGTTTCCTGCTGCAGTATGGAGAAATCGAAATGGACCTGGCTGTCCAGGTGCCTGCGGTTGCGGATTGGCGACTGTCCAACGTTCCGAAATACCTGGAGCTTGAAGAGATCGAACGATTACTGAGCAGCTGCGATCGCAGCACACCCACGGGCCGACGTAATTACGCGATCCTTCTTCTGTTGGCTCGATTGGGCCTGCGTGCAGGCGAAGTGGCGGCTCTCGAACTGGGCGACATCGACTGGAGGGCGGGCGAGATCATGATTCGGGGGAAGGGACTGGTTTATCAACGCCTGCCCTTGCTGGCCGACGTGGGAGAAGCTTTGGCTGCCTACCTCCACCACGATCGTCCCCAGTGTCATACCCGCCGGGTCTTTGTCCGAGTGAGGGCGCCCCATCGTGGTTTTGCTGGATCGACGACGGTAAGCACGCTCGTGAAACGTGCCTTGAAACGAGCGGGTCTGGAGCCGCCTTGCAAGGGGGCTCACATTCTGCGCCACAGCCTTGCTACTGGGCTGCTCCGCCGCGGTGCCTCCCTGGCCGAAATCGGAGAGGTCCTTCGACACGAAGTCCCCACCACCACGGAGATTTACGCCAAGGTGGACTTAGAGGGTCTGCGCCCTCTTGCCCAACCGTGGCCAGGAAATGGAGGTGAACAATGAGCGAGCTACGCCAAGCCGTGGAGGAGTACCTGGCGATCCGCCGCAGTCTGGGCTTCAAACTCCGTCGGATGTCCGGGGCTCTACCCAACTTTGTCGCCTTCGTGGAACAGGCGGGTTCATCGTACATTACCCGCGAGCTTGCGCTCCAGTGGGCCAAGCGGCCCGGCTCCGCCCAACCTGCGACCTGGGCCCGCCGCTTGGGCATGGTGCGATCTTTTGCCCTGTGGCGCAGCACCACGGATCCCCGCACGGAGGTGCCGCCTGAGGACCTCCTTCGTCACCCTTATCGCCGGAAGTCTCCCTACATTTACACGGACCAGGAAATCGACAGAATTATCCAAGCTGCCCGAGAGCTACCTTCCTCAAAAGGACTCAGGGCCTTGACCTATTCCACTCTCTTCGGGCTTCTGGCCGTGACTGGGATGCGAGTGAGCGAAGCTCTCAACCTCGACCGCAAGCATGTGGACCTCGAGCGAGGGATTCTCACCATCCAGCACACAAAGTTCGACAAGTCTCGCTTGCTACCCGTCCATCCCTCGACGATCGACGCCCTTAAGACCTACGCCAACAGACGGGACAAAATCCTACCCGCGGCGCTGGTGCGGAGCTTCTTCGTCTCCGAGCAGGGTCGCCGAATCACGGACTCGAGTACACGCTACACCTTCGCCAAGGTCAGTCGCCAGATCGGTCTTCGGGCACCCGTGCGAGGATACCAGCCTGGCCGTGGTCCCCGACTCCATGACCTCAGGCACCGTTTTGCCGTCGGGGGGCTGATCGCTTGGTACCGTGCAGGACTGGATGTGGAGCGCGAACTTCCGAAGCTCTCCACCTACCTCGGCCATGTACACGTCAACGACACGTATTGGTATCTCGAAGCCGTGCCAGAACTCCTGCAGATGGCCACCGAGAGGCTGATGGACAGGGAAAAGGAGGGTGAATCATGATTTCTGCAAGCTTTCCAGCCCTTCTTCAATCCTTCTTTACGGAGCGCTTGCTGCACCAACGGCAAGCCAGTCCTCACACCATCGCCGGCTATCGCGACTCCTTCCGTCTTCTCCTGCACTTCGCGAGGGAACGACTCGGAAAACCACCCTATGAGCTGACCGTGCCAGATCTTAACGCTGCCTTTATCGGCGAGTTTCTCGAACATCTCGAAAAGGACCGAGGCAACAGTGCTCGAACTCGTAATGCGCGTCTGTCTGCGCTCCACTCGTTCTTCCGATATGTGGCTTTACACGAACCTGCCCATGCGCTGCATTGTCAGCGTGTCCTGGCCATACCGAACAAACGCCACGAGCGCAGACCGATCGCCTTTCTTGAACGGAAGCAGATTGACGCTCTGCTCGCGGCGCCCGACACCTCGACTTGGACCGGTCGCCGAGACCAAACATTCCTGATGGTTGCGATCCAGACGGGTCTGCGAGTCTCTGAGTTGACCAGCCTCCAGTGTCAGGGCGTCGTCTTAGGTGTGGGTGCGCATGTGCGGTGCGAGGGTAAAGGGAGAAAGCAGCGCTCGACACCTCTTCGCCAAGATACCGCATCCATGCTCAAAGCATGGCTTCGTGAACGAAAGGGGTTGCCCACAGAGCCTGTGTTTCCCAGCCTTCGTGGCGGTCCACTCAGCCGGGATGCGGTCGAACACCTCGTGGCCAAGCACACTGCAACAGCCCAGCAACAGTGTCCCTCCTTAAGCGGTAAGAAAGTCACTCCACACGTGCTCCGTCATACAGCGGCTATGGAACTCCTCCGTCATGGTGTGGACCGCTCGGTG
>JALLON010000256.1 GCA_027717925.1 Acidobacteria bacterium AH-259-G07
TATCGAGTGTGACGCCCTCATCATCCCCATGTTTGAGGACGAGGACATTGGAAAGGACTTTCCGGCAGCGTTGGATGAAAAACTCAATGGTCTGCTGAGTGAGCTCAAGAGTACCGAGGAGTGGAAGTCGAAAGCCGGGCAAATTACAGTTCTCTACCGCCCAAACCAACTCAAGACCGCTCGATTGATTCTGTTGGGGGCGGGAAAGAGGGAGAGCTACGACCCCCCATCCATCCGTAATTTGATTATACAGGCCGTACGCAAAGTCAAAAGCTACCACCTAAGACGGGTGTCTGTGTATCGGCGCAGCCAAGTCGAACCTAGCTTGGCCGCGCAGGCTGCAGTCGAAGGGGTCCTCTTAGCTACCTGTGATACGGATGACTACAAGACCCAGGATAAGTCCAAGAACTTCATCGAGGAAATTCTTTTCGCCACGGACCAGGATCTGGACACTTCAAAAGTGGAAAAAGCGATGAAACGCGGCGAAATTTTGGCTCAAGCAACCAACTTAGCCAGAAGGCTGGTCAACGAACCCGGCAACCGCGTCAATCCCTCTCGACTGGCCGAAACGGCCAAAGAAGTGGCTGAAAAGTGCGGTTTGGAAATCGAAGTTCTGGGCGAACCGGAAATGGAAGAGAAGAAAATGGATGCCATCCTTACGGTGGCACGGGGAAGTGATGAACCGGGCCGCTTTATCATACTGAGACACCTCGCCAGCCCCGCGAGTAAAGCTCAACCCATTGTTTTGGTCGGAAAAGGGGTCACTTTTGATAGTGGCGGCCTTTCTTTGAAGCCGGCCCAGCAGATGGAAGAAATGAAGTCAGACAAGGCTGGAGCGTGTGCAGTGCTGGCCGCAATGCAGGCCATTGCCCACCTCCAGATCAAGAAAAACGTCGTGGGTCTGATCCCAGCCGTTGAAAACCTCCCCAGTGGTCGGGCACAGCGTCCCGGAGACGTTATCCGCTCAATGAGTGGTAAGACGATTGAGGTGGTCAACACCGATGCGGAAGGCCGCCTGATCCTGGCCGATGCCCTCCATTATGGCCGCCAGCTTCAACCGCAATATATGATCGATATCGCTACCCTTACTGGTGCGTGTGTGGTTGCTCTGGGGCATTTGCGAGCTGGATTATTTAGTAATAACGAAGAGATTTGCCAGAAGCTGCTGCGCGCTTCGGAGCTCTCTGGAGAAAAGTTCTGGCGTCTTCCCCTAGATGACGAATATCGCAAGGAGATCGAAAGCCAGATTGCGGACATTAAAAACACTGGGGCACGCTGGGGAGGTGCAATTAGCGCAGCAAAGTTCCTGCAAGAATTTGTTGGAGATGTTCCCTGGTGTCACATCGACATGGCCGGGGTTGACCTCTTCAAGGGCAATCAGGAGAGTCAAGGCCCCACCGGCTTCGGAGTTCGCACTCTGGTGGAAATGGTGGCCCAATGACCACTTAGTCGATTCGCACCGGTTCAGAAGGAACCTCCGACTCCGGCAGCCGACCCGAGAAATCCAGATAAGCAGCTGTAATTGCCAGCCAGCTGACCGGCAAGGTGACCAACAGACCTACCCCCATGAAAAGGACGCCCAACAAGTTGATCAGTCCTAACAAGATCCCAAAAAGCGTAAAACCGAAATAATCCTGAGAGACCAGTTTCCTGCTGGATTCCATGGCTTCCCAGAAATCCATATTCCGGTCCACAATAAAGTGATAGGAAAATTGGTACATAGCTAGGATGACCAGGCCTGGTACGATCAAAAACACAAGTCCAATCGTTGAAAACACGAGAATCAGGAGCCCACTCAAGAAAGCCGGCAGGAAATATTTGCTGAAGCCATCGGCGAAGTCCTTGAATTCAACCCGATTGAGATTGGCTTTTCGCAACCCGGCCAGGGCTACACCTGCAGCAACCGGACCGACCAGGAATACTATAAAACCGCTGTAGATCAGCAGCGCGGGAATCAGAGTGATCAGAATATGCATCCCCAAATCTTCTACAAACCAGTCCCACCCCCGGTTGATCCAATGTCCTATTCGGACTCGAGCGGTGCTGACTTGCTCATTGGTCTCAGTCATTTTCTTGTCTCCAGTGGAAGCTTCCACCTATAGGTACGGAAAAAAGGCCCAAGATTGTTCCCTGCAATGCTTCATCGGTGCTGGCGGGGGTCAGACCTTGAGTTTTGAGGTCTGACCCCCACAAACCCCCGCCACAGCTTTGATATAGTATTGATGTGCACTCTCCTCTCCTGTCTGGCGTCCAGTTCGTCTCCTTGAATAAGAAAAAGCAAATGCTGGCTGCTGGTAGGACTGACCTCGGGTCCCTGATCCAGAAGTACCTGGTACCACGGCTTTTACAATTCGAACTGAGTGAAGAACGCCAACAAATCTTTCCATCCAGTGAAACTGAAATTCCCTCCGCTCAGGCGGAAGTGATGTTTTCCTTTCTGCTTCAGCTCGACAAACCAGTTGGCGACCTTGATCAAGCCAATTTACTTCAACTTTACAACTTTTTGGTCGCAGATGAACCAAACCCTTACCGCCAGAGTCCGCTTGAGCCTCTTACTTCCACCCACGCACCTCTGGACCCTTGGATGGTTCCCAGGGCGATCGAACGGTTCTTCGAGTGGGTCCAAAGTCCGAGCTTTGCCGAAATGCACGCGGTCGAACAGATGACGGTCGCACAGATACGTTTGTATGAAATCTACCCCTTCGCGAAATACTCTGGAATTACTGTTTCGGCTTTCTCTTATTATTTTCTTGTGGCGGATGGCTACCTGGTGCCCTTGTACGAAACGCGCGAACTGCCGGAATTCCATCAAGCGCTAAAGCAAGCCTTTGCGTTTTCGACGGAGGATCTTGTTCGCTTCAATGTTCGAGCCTGCGAACGGGCTTATGAGTATGTTCTGAAGCACCTGAGGGGGCCGTGTCTTTGAAATTTAAATTTTGAGACCAAAATTTAAATTTTAACGACACGGCCCCCTCTTTACTCTTCCCCGCTGTCGAGCATAACGTTCTCATCACCGCCTTTGACTTCGTTCTCCTTGTAGATGTATCTGATCACGTGCTTTGGAATCAGCAAATTAGGCTCCCTTTGCCGATTAACCTTAATGCAGTTCTTATCGTACCATTCAATTACCCCGGAGATTTCCTCGCCGTCGAGTAGTTTGATGACCATCGGGGTCCTACTCGACATCTGTTTTAGATAATAATATTGCTCGGCGTTGGTTTGTTCTGGGGGTACACGCTTTCTTTGACCTTCTCCATGCTTTGAAGATGCTTGTTCTCTGAGTTCAGACAGTGACGGACGAATCAGTTTCCGGTTAACCATAATCATCTACCTCTCCCAAAAATTACTCCCCCCTCAACGCTAAATGGTCAACTGATAAGGGTCGAGACAGTCTAGACAGTAAGTAGTGTACTATAGCCTAACATTGTCGCCCCATCTTTGACAAGTGGTAAAAACTCCAATAAACTAGGTTGCGTAAAAGATGAGACTTTTTGTCTATCTTCTTTCTCTCCTACTTCTGATTCCTTCCCTTTTTGGACAGGTGGAGAAGTCGAAAAGGAAGCCGGTATTGATCCGAGCGGATCGAACCAAAGAAAAGGTCGAGGAGGCTCCTCCACTTCCTGACCCCGGCAAAGCAAAAGAGCATTTGGAGATCGGTAATTTTTACTACAAGCGGGACAACTATAAGGCAGCTGAGGACCGCTATCGAGAAGCGATTCAATACAATCCCAAATGGGTGGAAGCCTATGAAAAACTCATCCGCGCCTTAGAAAAGCAAAAGGCCTTTGTCGAGGCGATGAAGGTCTGCGAGCAGTTTGTCCAGAACAATCCCTCCTCTGGAGAGGTTGAGCGTTTTCAGAAGTGGGCCAAGAAGCTTAAAACGGAGGGTTAGTGGCTCGCTCGAAGACGCTAGTCCGCAT
>JALLON010000257.1 GCA_027717925.1 Acidobacteria bacterium AH-259-G07
CTTGTCTCCTCATGCCAGCGGTGTACTCCTGGACCCGGAGTACGGCCTGCCGGCGTCCAAACTGCGGCATTCTGGAGTCGGTCTTCTACTGGCCTATGAAAAATCGGGTTACGACAAGACCCAGCCTGGTCGCATTCCGCAGCTGCTTGCCGACTGGACCGTAGACCGTTCGAAGGAAGCGGGAGCCGACTGTGTCAAGCTACTGATCCATTACAATCCCTTTGAAAAAGCCTCCATCAACGATCAGAAAAAGAATTTTGTGGAGAAGGTGGGGGCGGAGTGTGCTCATCATGATATCCCCTTCTTTTTGGAGTTCGTTGGCTACGATCCGACGGGTCAAGCCGGCGCAGGTGAGTACGCTCGCAGAAAGCCGGACATTGTTGCCGAAAGCATGCGAGAATTTTCCCGCGATGTCTACAACGTCGACGTCCTCAAGGTGGAAATCCCGGTGGATCTTCGGTACACAGCAGAAACCAAGTCCTTTCAGGGTTCAGAGGCGGCCTACTCCAAAGACGAGGCTAAGGAGCTGTACCTGAAAGCGGCCCAGACGGCCCGGCGGCCCTTTATCTATCTTAGTGCCGGAGTGAGCGACGAGCAGTTCCGCGAAAGTTTGGAGTTGGCGATTGAAGCAGGCGTCAACTTTGCAGGAGTTCTGTGTGGACGCGCAACCTGGAAAGACGGTATTCCGGTATATGCGCGTCAGGGACTGACCGCCCTGGAAGATTGGTTGGCCGATCGCGGCGTTAAGAACATGCAGGCACTCAACGAAGTTCTGGTGGGTGCCCATTCCTGGAAGGAGAGGGTCTGAAGGGGGGCCGTGTCTTTAAAGACACAGCCCCCTGGGAGAACCTCTATGAAGAAGTATCGCGTTTTTGCTACCTGCGACATTGGAGCAGAGGCGCTCCATCGATTGGTTGAACAGGGCTACGAGTTGGAGCTGTACGACCGGGTGGATCCACCCCCCAAAGACCTCATCCTGGAGAAAGTCAAATCAGGAGTTGATGCTCTCATTACCACCCTTCGAGATGAGATTGATGAAGAAATCTTTCAAGCTGGTAAAAATACGCTGAAAGTCATTGCCCAAGACGCTGTTGGATTCGACAACATTGACCGGGAGGCAGCTAACCGATATCAGATACCCTTTACCAACACGCCTGAGGTGCTCACGGAGGCCACGGCCGAGTTTGCCTTTTTTATTCTCGGTTGTGTCTCTCGAAAACTCTATCCCAGCGAGAGATTAGTGCGCGAGAAGAAATGGAAGACCTGGCATCCTTATCTTCCCCTTCTGGGGGACGAGGCCACCGGCAAAACAGTGGCTGTCATCGGCACCGGCCGGATCGGAAAGGCTTTTATCCTCAAGTGCACGGGAATGGACATGGATATTCTTTGCCACGATGCCTTAGCCGAGGACCACGAATTCATTGCTTCCCTGCAAGAGCTGTTTGACCTGAAGTTCAAATCCAGGCTGTCCAAGCGCCGCAGCACTATCCGCTATGCCAGTTTCAAAGAGGCCTTGCAAAACGGCGACTACGTCAGCTTGCATGTGCCCCTGGCTCCAGAAACTCATCACCTGATTGACGATTCAGCGCTGGATTTAATGAAGCCCACGGCGTACTTGATCAACACATCCCGCGGATCCATCGTGGATGAGCAGGCACTTTACCGCGCTTTGAAGGAAAACCAAATTGCAGGGGTGGCCCTGGACGTTTTTGAGCAAGAGCCGCTGTCTGAGGATTCCCCGCTGCGAGATGAGCAACTGGAAGAGCGAGTGCGCTTGTTTCATCATTTCGCCAGCGCCGGCCGCCAGACAAGACTCTCGCCAGACCCAGAGGTAGGGATGGCCGGACGGTGTGTACAGGGAGTGATCGACGTCCTGGCAGGTCACTACGGCGGGGATCCCTTCCGTATGCCCTATGTGGTGAACAAGGAAGCCTTCAAGTCGCTAGTCTCGGACCAGTAGCTTCTTCCCGGCCTCGGCAATTCTTTGAATTCCTTCCTGTAACTTCTCCATCGAAGTGGCGTAAGAGATCCTGAGATAGCCCTCCCCGTATTCACCAAAGGAGGTTCCAGACAAAAGAGCCACACCCGCCTCGTGAAGGAGCAGCCCGGCCAGTTCTGAGGATTTCAGTCCCAGGCTGCGGACATTGGGAAAAACATAGAAGGCGCCCCGTGGCGTGCGGCAGGAGACTCCCTCGATCTGGTTCAAGAGTTCAAGCACTCCATCCCGCCTCCGACGAAACCTCTCCACCATTTCTGAAACGGGAGCCTGGTCACCCTTAAGCGCACTCACTCCAGCCACCTGGGTGAAGGCTGCAGTGCAGGAATTCGAGTTGACCATCAGCTTGGTGATCTGCTGGGCAAGCTCGCCTCTCATCACTCCGTAACCCAATCTCCAGCCGGTCATCGCATAGGTCTTTGAGAAACCATCCAGAATAATAGTGCGCTCCTTCATTCCAGGAAATGAAGCAATGCTTTGGTGATGGCCCTGGTAGAGAATATGGCTGTAAATTTCGTCGGAGAGAACAACCAGGTCCCGCTCGGCCAAAACCTCCGCTAGCCGGGCCAAGTCGTTCTCCGAGAGCACCGAACCGGTTGGGTTACTGGGCGAGTTCAGGATCACCATTCGTGTTCGGGGCGTCAAGGCATGAAAGAGCTCATCCACATCCAGTCGAAAATCAAGTTCTTCACGCAGCGCGATGGGAACGGCACGTGCGCCGGCGTATTCGATCATCGATTCGTAAATGGGAAATCCGGGATTCGGATAGATCACCTCGTCCCCCTGCTCCACCAGAGCAAGAAGGCTAAAAAAGATGATGGGCTTGGCTCCGGGGGTGACCACGACTTGCTCCGCATCAACGGGGATTCCTCGGCTAGAGGAAATCTCCTCCGCAATCGTTTCGCGAAGCTCCCGTATGCCCGAAGAAGGCGTGTAGTGGTGCCACCCTTCCCGAAGAGCCCGAACAGCAGCATCCACAATGTGCTGAGGAGTATTGAAGTCTGGCTCGCCAATTTCCAGGTGGACGATCTTTCTTCCTTGCGCTTCCAGCGCTTTCGCCTGAGCGAGGACCTCAAAGGCTGTCTCTGTTCCCAGTCGTGACATCCTTGGAGCGAGACGCATAGGGCTATTCTGGTCACCAGCATGGGGATTGGTCAAGCTCGTAGGGGGTCAGGTCGAGTAGCCAGGGGAGGTCACCCTCCCCCGGCTCTCACAGAACCGTACTTGTGGGTCTCACATACGGCTCTTCGGGACATCGGTGTCCGAGTGTACCGAGTTGTACCGCCCGTAGTCCGATGCCGGTGATGCTCACCCCAGCTATCCCAAAAGTCAGCCCCAGTTGTATCACTGTACCGCTTGGGACGGTGACGTTCCAGCCGTTGCGCACCGAAAACCATGTCGCCAGGGAGACGAGCCCGCGTTCGGCAAAGAATGCGTTGCGCAGTCCTCGTTCTACGGCGCGGGGGCATGGCTCAACGCCCACAAGCGACGACGTCCCTTGTAGACCACGTTCCATGCAGTTTTCGGTCTCACCCCGAGCCGGATGAGGCGTTGCACTCGGGTTCGTTTCCGTTTCCACTGCTTAAGCAGCAGAGCACGTAATCGACGTCTGATATGGGCATCCAATCCGCGTAACGTCTGGAGTTCCGCCTCACTACAGATGTGGAAGAACTCCGCCCAACCTGGTAGGTACACGTTGACTTGCCGGATACAATCTCGCAGAGATTGTCCCCAGTTCCGTGGCGTCAGTTCCCGGATGCGTTTATCGATCCGCTCTTTCGAGCGCGTCGACAACAGCACATCGACGGTCCCATCTTCCGCGTTCCGGCGCAGCCGAAATCCGAGGAAGTGTCGCTCTTCCGGTCGCGCCACCGCACTCTTGTCCGCGTTCACCTTTAAGCGCAAGCGCTTCTCG
>JALLON010000258.1 GCA_027717925.1 Acidobacteria bacterium AH-259-G07
ACCCAAACCAAATCCACAAAATGCCAGTAGAGCCCGGTCAGTTCCACTCCTTCAGCCGAAGAGAGTCCCTTTTTCCAGCGCACGGCGGTGATGGAGAGAATCAGCACTCCCGTAAACACATGGCTTCCGTGAAACCCGGTGGTGAGAAAGAAATAGCCGGTAAATTGAGGGACACCCCAGGGATTGCTGTAAAGCCCGGCTCCCTCCCGGATGAGAGTCGTCCACTCGTAAGCCTGCATCCCCAAAAAGACGAGTCCCCCCACAATGGTCAGCAACAAGAACCGCAAAACGGTGGCTCGGTGGCCTCGCTCGGCTCCACGGACAGCCGTGGCCATGGTGGCGCTGCTGGAAATCAGAATAAAGGTCATGAGAGCAATGAACCACAGGTGGAAGACCTCCAGCTGGTCGGGCCATTGTGAACTGGAGAGCCGCGCGAAGCCGTATGATGCCAGGAAACCAGCAAAAAGAAGCCCATCGGTGATGATGAACAACCACATCATCAATTTGTTCCAGCCTACGGCAAAAGGGGAAATACCTCCGCCCCAGCTTGATTGAGTTACATCGTGTGTCGCCTTGAGCATGACCTGTTTCCTTTCTGCTCTTTAATCACCCAATAGACAGCATCACAAAGAGATAAAGCCACAGACCACCTACGAAGTGCCAATAGGTGGCACATAAGTTGGTCAAGTCGCGCTGAGGGAGCCTATTGCCTGGATTTCCTCCTGGTCGGACGCGGAAGAGCAGGTAAAGCAGCAGCAGGAGCCCGGCGAGAAGGTGGAGTCCGTGAAGCCCCGTCAGAATATAAAAGAAGGAACTGTGGGGGCTGCTTGGGAGAAAGACGCCTTGCGCCGCCAACTGCGCCCAGGCCAATAGTTGCCCCAGCAGAAAACCCAGCCCCAGTAAGGTGCTGGCCAGAAGCCAACTCCTCAGGCCCCGCGTTTGCGATCTTTTTCCTCGTGCTCGTCCGAGCTCCATGGTGACACTGCTGCAAATCAGCAAGGCCGTGTTGAACCAAAGAATGGCCGGCAAGGAAACGGGCTGCCAATCGGAGCCTGATTTGCGCACCAGATAAGCACTGGTGAAAGCGGCAAAAAGCATGGTCACCGTTGCCAGGAAAATCCACAGTCCCAGCTGCGAAGTACTCCGGATGAGAGCACCCCCCGGTAGGTTTTCCTCCTTTCCTGGCACACTGACATCGTCGGCATGGGGGAAAGTCATGACGGTAGGAAAAGCTTCTATTGGGGCCGTGGCTCGCTCTCGCATGTTTCCATTCCCTTCTTTGGGCTACGTCGTCACCTGCACCTCTTCTGGAGAAACGGTCTGAGGAGTGTAGTCATCGGGTGCGCCCTCCAGGCTGTATTCGTAGGGCCATCGATAGACTACGGGGAGCTTCTCACCCCAGTTGCCATGGGGAGGTGGCGACGGCACTGCCCACTCCAGCGTGGTGGCTCTCCAAGGATTGTCTTCCGCCTTCGCTCCTTTGATCAGGCTCCAAAAGAAGTTCAGCAGAAAGATGAGCTGTGCTGCGCCGAGAACAAAGGCGCTAATGCTGATGAACAGATTGAGGCCTTGCAAGCTCTCCAGGAAGGTAAACTTGGTAAAAGAGTAGTAGCGCCGAGGCGTTCCGCCCAGACCCTGGAAGTGCTGACCGAAGAAAACAGCGTAGAAGGGCAGCAGGGTCAGCCAGAAGTGCAGCTTGCCCAGCTTCTCGTTCATGAGCCGTCCAAACATCTTGGGAAACCAGTAGTAGGTCCCCGCAAAAATGCCGAAGAGGGTGACCCCCCCAATCATGAAGTGGAAGTGTCCCACCACGAAATAGGTGTCGTGCAGTTGAATGTCGGCTGTTGGATTGCCCAGGAAAATGCCGCCCAGGCCGCCGGTTCCAACCAATGCGATCACCCCTACGGCAAAGAGCATGGGGCTGGTCAAACGAATGGTTCCTCCCCAAAGGCTGGCAATCAAATTCACCCCCACGACGGCGAATGGAACAGTGATTGCCATAGTGCCTATAGAGAAGAACTCTCCCACGTAGGGGTTCATGCCGCTCACAAACATATGGTGACCCCAAACGATCATGCTCAGAAAGCCGATGGCGTATAACGAGTAGATGGTGATTCGATAGCCGAAAATCGGCTTTCGAGTAAAGCAGGGTAAAATGTCGAATGCTGCCCCCAAGGCAGGCAAAACCAAAACGTACACTTCCGGGTGCCCAAGAAACCAGAAGAGGTGCTGCCAAAGCAGCGGAGTTCCACCCTGGTTGGGGAGCAACTTGTTGCCAAAAAAGAGCCCCGACGGCAAGAAGAAGCTGGTGTCGAAGTGACGGTCGAAAAGCAGCATGACAGCTGCCGCCGTCAGAGCGGGAAAAGCCAGTAGTCCGAGAACGGCCGCGATAAAGAGCGTCCACACCATCAGAGGCAGGCGCCTCATCGACATCCCTGCAGCCCTCAGATTGAGCACAGTAGTGACGAAGTTGAGCCCTCCCATAGTAAAGGAGACGATAAAGAGAGCCATTGCCAACAGCCAAAGCGTCTGACCCCATTGGGAGCCGGGAATCGCCTCCTTGACGGCACTGAGCGGTGGATAGGCCGTCCAACCCGATGCCGCCGCACCCCCCTCCACCAAAAACGAGGCCAGCATGATGATGCAGGCCGGCACTACAACCCAGTACGACAGCATGTTCAGAAAGGGAAAAGCCATGTCCCGAGCGCCGATCTGTAAAGGGATCAGATAGTTGCCAAAGCCACTGACCAGGGCGAAAGAGACGACGAAGAACACCATCAATGTGCCGTGCATGGTCACCAGTGAGAGGTAAAACTCGGGTTTCATGATCCCGTCTTCCATGCCGGCCGGAAAAAGAGCACCCAAAAACTCCCACTTCTCTCCGGGCCAAGCCAGCTGCAGGCGAATCAGCATGGCCAAAAAGCCGGCAATCACCGCCATCACCATGCCGGTTAGAAAGTATTGAATGCCTATGATCTTGTGGTCTGTACTAAAAATGTATCGACGAATGAAGCCTTGTTTCCGGTGTGTAACCGGCTCTTGCTGCACTGTTGATGCCATTATTTAGATCTCCTTGTCCTGCTTTCGTGTTTTCGTGTTTTCGTGCCGAGCTCAGAAGAAGGCCGAAACGGGCGGTTCCTCCTCCAGCCATTGTTCGAATTCGTTTTCTGAAACCACATGAAGAAGGCCACGCATTTGGAAATGAGCGAAGCCACAAAGTTCAGCGCAGGCGATTTCGTAGTCACCAACCTTTGTGGGAGTAAACCAAAAATCTATCGTCATGCCTGGAACCGCGTCTTGTTTGACCCGAAGGTTTGGAAGAAAAAAGCTGTGCAAGACGTCCTTGGACCGTAATCGAATGCGGGCAGGTCGATTGACCGGCACATAGATTTCACCGAGGATGACGATGTCATCTCTTATGGCTGGGTCATTTTCGTCAATTCCCAGGGGGTTATTGAGGCTCATAAGATGTGGATCAGTACGACCGAAAAGTCCATCTTTCCCCGGGTAGCGCACATTCCAAGCAAACTGCTCGGCAGTCACCTCTACTGTCACCGCCTCCGCCGGGGCTTCTGTGGCGTAAAATTCTCCCCAGACAGGCAGCCCCAGCACCAAGACACCTCCCTCGGCCACCAGTGTCATCACCACCACAGGGATGAGTGACCAGACTCGCTCAGCCTTGGCCCCGGGGGTTCGAGAGGTTACCCGATCCTGCCTGCTGAACCTCCAGACGAAGTAGCCGAGCACCAGGTGACCCAACAAAAACAGGGCGCCCACTGTGATGAGCAGGTAATTGAGCATCAGGTCAATTCCTGACCCATGCTGGGAGGCCAGTGGAGGAAACCACTCCCTTGCCCCATAGATCACCGCCACTACTGCAAAAAGCCAGAGGGCCAGTGCCAGG
>JALLON010000259.1 GCA_027717925.1 Acidobacteria bacterium AH-259-G07
GAACACTCTAATAGCTCTTGAGCGTAAACGCGGGTTCGAGAGAGAAACCTTTCTTCTGATAGAAACTGTACAGCAGTAACACGCATCCAGGAATTGTGAAAAACACAACGAGGTATAAGGTGGTTGGCGCAAGTTGAAAAAAGAGCCTGGCATTATCCCCAGTCCTTGCTCTTGGTTTTGTCTTGTTCATCTTATGGCCGCACTCAGTCAATCAGCACAATCGTGTCCTCTGTCGCCCAGGAGATGTGCACCTTGTCCCCCGGTTGATAGCGTGTAGCCTCATCAGAGATCACCAGGTTAATCAGTTGTTGATTGCTCAAGATCGCCTCATAATTCAGAGAAGAACCCTTGAAGGTTCGCGTTTTTACAGTGGCGGGTAAATCATTTCCTTGGGTCATTTCGTGTGGCGCTCTTCTCAGGTGATCCGCCGTCAGCTCGATTTTTTCCGGGCGAATCGAAAGCCAGACGCGCGTTCCAACCTTTACCTTGGGATGTAGGCGTGTCTTTATTTTCAAGCCATCCACATCTACTTCCATGCACTGCGGGGTCACGTGCGTGATGTTGCCTTCCAGGAGATTTGTCTCTCCGGGGCCGCAAAGACGGCCTTGGGCAACTTGTATAAATCCTCGGGCTTCCCAACTTGAACAATCCGCCCGTTGTTCATCAAGACAATTCGGTCTGACAAAACCATCGCTTCCTCTTGATCCTGGGTCACGTACAGAAAAGTGGTTTCGAGACGCTTCTGGATGCGTTTGAGTTCGAACTGCATCTGTCTTCGAATGAGCAGGTCCAGTGCACCGAGAGGTTCATCCAGCAAGAGGACTTTCGGCTGATTGATCAAAGATCTTGCTAAAGCCACGCGCTGCGATTGACCTCCGCTCAGCTCACTCACTCTTCGATTCTCATATCCATCCAGGTTCACCAACGCCAGCATCTCAGAGACTCTGGCTTCGATCTCCTGCTGAGGTTTTTTCCTTAAGAGTTGGCTGAACGCAATATTGTTGAAAACATTTATGTGCGGAAAGAGCGCGTACCGCTGGAAGACCATGTTGACGGGTCGCTTTTCGGGCATCAGCCCGGCCATGTTTTCTCCATCGATGACTATGCTGCCCTGATCTGAGGTTTCCAGACCTGCAATGATGCGGAGGAGGGTGGTCTTCCCACAGCCACTGGGACCCAGGAGAGAAATGAATTCCCTCTCTCGACATCCAAGGTAAAGTCTTGAACGGCTGTGACCTCTCCGAATCTTTTGGTTACGGCGTCGATCCTTACGACTAAGTCTTCCATTTGCACTTATCCGCCGAGCTTCAGCTCCTCCCAGGCTGCAAGCCAGTCCGCATAAGTGACGTAAACATCGCTCTCGTGAGGAGTCGGGGGATAGACAGGTGCCTTTTCGAGCAGATCCTCCACACTCGAGTAGTCGAGCCAGATCTTGGCATCGTCTGCCAGGAGATCTGTTGCTTTCTTGTTCACAACACCCTGTGATGCGAATGTGGCCAGTTCGACCTGCACCTGCGGCCTTATGACAGGCCATGGCGGCGACCTTGTTAGGCGGATTCCTGGGGATGACGTAACCTTCAACATAAGTATGCGACCCCTCCTCGGGAATGTTCATTTGAATGTTTGCTCCCTCAGCTTGTGACCAGCGTGCCACAGCGGCCCATTCAGCCATTGTGATGTCGGCCTCGCCCGACACTAACAAGTTCTTCAGGTCCCCATAGGACGGGGCAACAGTCCTGATCTGAGCCATGAATCTCTTGCCCAGCTCCTTGACCTCAGCGAATTGCCTGCGGGTCAGGTGGCGAGGGCTTGGGTCACCATAACCCAGAATCAGGGCCATGGTTGTAAAGAATCCGTCGTGCCCGTCGACCGTCGCAACTCTACCTTCATATTTCTTATCCAGAAGGTCCATCCACGATTTCGGTGGTTCGGGAAATCTGTCTGCAGAGTAAAGTTGAAAAGAAGGTGACCAGGTAAACGGTACAGCGTAGTGCACGCCATCTCGGATCGTGGAATCCAGTTGCCTGAAGTTCTCGAACAGGTCAGGGAAGTTCGATAGCTGGCCGATGTCGATGGGTTCCAATACGTTAGCATCGATCCATGCGGGCAGAACACCAACATAAAGTGTGGCCAGATCGTAGGCGCCCGGTCCGGCCGTCTTGATTTTGGTAAACATCTCCTCATTGTTACCAATATAGGTTGAGCGAAGCGTTAGGCCTTGTTCCTCCATCCACCGGGCCATGTGTTTGAAGGCATCTGGATCAATGGCATCATAGCCTTCCCAGCCAAGGTAGTTGAGAGTTCTTTCAGAAGATGTCGACTCCGGTGCCATCGTAGACGGCCCGCAGAACGACAACACAACTGCACTCGCGGGCCACCCAGACAGGAGCAAAAACTCCCTCCTGGCCATCACATTCCGGTTATTCATCACTTTTCTCGATTTCTCTACCCTGTGCACAAAGACCTCTTATCCTGGGAAGGAATCCAGGCTAGGCCTGGAGATCAACTTGGTTTGGCAGTATGCAGATCATGTCGGATTGGCCGTCCGAGAGCCAAAGCGCAAGACTGAACAGTGCGAGTCAGCTCTGAATCATGCTCGATGCAATTCACCCCGAGGGTCCTCTCCCCGCACCATCACCCCGACGGGTCGAACTTCACGTTGCCAATCAAATGCCCCGCCCAACAGGCGCGTCTCCGGATTCTTGTACTCAAAGACGATGGCCCGGCGCGATTGATCTGACCGGTTGGCAGCAGAACGGTGCAGCGTGAGGCTGTGCCAGAGAATCATCGAGCTGGCTTCCACTGGAAGTGCGACCTGGTTCTCATCGAAAGCTGAGGTGTCACCCTGAACGACCTCGGCGAAGCGCCCGTCCTTAAAGTGATTGAGTAGGCCCAGTTTGTGACTTCCGGGTACCACCTGCAAGCATCCGTTCTCCGGTGTCGAGTTGTCAATGTAGACCTGACATGCCAGCAGCTCAGCTCGGTCATGGGCAAAGAAGGCGAGGTCTTGGTGCCACGGTGCCTCAAAGCCCTGACGCGGAGGCTTCATCATCATCATGGAATAATACAGTTGGATGTTCGGCCCAAGCAGATCTTCCACGACGTCAAGAATCCGTGGGTCTTTGGCCAGTGTCATCCATTCTTCATCCACCTCGTGGGGTTCGGCTACCTGTTGGAGCATCTTTGTGCCGCTAATAAAGACATCCAACTTGAAGCGATCCATACTCTCAGTCAGCCCTTGCGCCCCAGCGGCCAAAGCCTCGGCAGCTCTCCGCAAACTTTCTACTTCTGCAGGCGATAGGACTCTTCCCATCACCAGATAGCCGTTTTCCTGCCAGAAGTCTCTTTCCTTGTCTGTCAATGCCATGGCAACGTCTCCAACTTGTTGAAATCAACAGCAGCCCTTGCGCCTCTGAAGGTGGGGGACGCCTCAGCGCGCCGAACGTACCCTCTTCGGGGCACTGAGGGGCCCTCCCACCTTTGGCTCCGGCCGCCCTCCAACCAAATTGGCATTTTGTGCATAGTGCCCAACCCTTTACTGAAGTACAACACTGTTATTGCGATTGGTGATCTCCTCGATTTCGTCCCGGGGATCAATCCGCACTTCGTGGCCCTTCAACTCCGTGCCGGGGGGAGCCGGAAGCACCACCTCAGTGGTTTTGGGAAGCAGATCCAAGGGGGCTTCCAGGGCGGGTACTCGGGAGCTAGATACCGTCTGACCCGATGGATCGCGCAGGACCACTCTGCTGGCCGGCGCGGCAATCGAACCTAGGCTGTGGACTCGAACCGAAACGCGGTCTCCCTGGACCCTTACATCCTCTCGCCCGATTGCCAGGTCGGGGCGCTCCCACAGGGGGGTGACCGAGGATTTGAGTTTCAACTCCACAATGGTTGTCGTCTT
>JALLON010000026.1 GCA_027717925.1 Acidobacteria bacterium AH-259-G07
ACCGGGATGTCGTGGGCCGCAGCCAGAGCCCCGATACGCCGCAGCTCCGTCAGCCCGCCGCACCAGTTCATGTCGGGTTGCCAGATGTCGGCCGCCCTATACTCCAGAAGTAACCGGAAACCATAGCGCGTGTACTCGTGCTCGCCCGTTACGATCCGCGTCGATTGGATCTTTTCGTTCAACCTCCCAAAGCCCGCGTAATCGTCCGGCGGCAGACACTCTTCCATCCAGTAAACCCGGTAAGGCTCTAACATCTCGGCGAGTTCAACGGTGTAGCGTTCCGTGAACGCCATCCAGCAGTCCAGCATGATCTCTCCGTCCCTGCCCAGCAAGTCGCGCGCCCTCTTGACGAGCTCGACGTTTTTCTTCATACCCTCGCGCCCGTCCGCCGGTCCGTAAGGTATGGCCAGCTTGAGCTTCTTGAAGCCAAATTCAACATGCTGTTCGAGATCGTTTCCCGTGCAGTAAGCGGGGATTCTCTCTTTGGTCTCACCGCCCAGCAGCTAGCTGGCTTTGAAGAATTCTCGACGATTCATTGGGGAAATACCTCCTGCCTTATTCTAGCGATGAGAACAGGCCGGGGAAATAAATACCACGGAGCTGTATTGTTCAACCCGGGCTTGGGTCGGAATGAAGGAATGAAAACAATGTGTTATCTTAGAGAAGTGCGATGATCTCAACGGATGTTTTCAAGCCGTTTCGTCCCGCTTACCTGAACCTCGGCCGGCGCGAGCTTCGAGAGAGGGCAGGCCGAGCTGTTACTGCCCTGGCCGAGTGCCGGGCCTGCCCACGCGATTGCGGCGTCAACCGGCTTGAGGACAAATGGGCCGCCTGTAAGAGCGGGCGCTACGCAGTGGTTGGCAGCTACTTCCCCCATTTTGGGGAAGAAGATTGCCTGAGAGGGTGGAAGGGCTCAGGGACGATCTTTTTCTCGCACTGTAACCTTCGCTGCGTCTTTTGCCAGAACTACGACATCAGCCAAGCCATTAAACCCGGTAGCGCTGTCCCCGGATCTTCTCGTGGAGAAATCGCCAGGATGATGCTGGAGCTTCAGCGACGTGGCTGCCACAACATTAATTTCGTCACACCCGAGCACGTCGTTCCCCAGGTCATCGAGGCAGTCGTCGAAGCCATCGATTGCGGACTTCACCTTCCCATCGTCTATAACACCAGTGCCTACGATTCGCTCGAGAGTATAGAGTTGATGGATGGTATCGTCGACATTTACATGCCCGACTTCAAGTACTGGTCGGCCGAGCGCAGCCGGACCTATATGAAGGCGGCGAACTACCCCGAGGCGGCCCGAGCGGCGATCAAGGCCATGCACCGTCAGGTGGGACAACTGGTGCTGGACGCCGAGGGGCTGGCAAAGCGCGGAATGCTCGTGCGACATCTGGTCATGCCCGGATGTCTGGATGAGACTCGCGCCATTCTCAAGTGGATTGCCTCCGAACTCGGACCCGATACCTACGTCAACCTGATGGATCAGTACTACCCGGCCGGCAAGGTGGGCACGGAGCGCTACTCAGAGATTAACCGTCGCCTGAGGTCATCGGAATTCCTGGAGGCACAACAGATCGCCTTAGAACTTGGGTTGCGTCGGCTTGACGCCCGTCGAACGCATCCGCGTCTAGCCCAAAGGTTGAACTGGAACAGGATTTTTGAAGCCTAGCCGGCTAGCGGACAACTTTTTAGCAAGCGCGGTCTGCTTTAGACACTCGGTTTCCGCCCTCTTCTTTGGCGTCATACAAAGCCGCGTCGGCTGCAGCGATGAACGTCTCAGGTGTATCGCCAGCGATCATCTCCGCCACGCCAACCGAGATAGTAACAGAGGGAAGAGGATTTCCCTCAGAGCTGTATACTTCGGCCTTAGCGACCACCCCACGCACGCGCTCGGCGACCACTTGGCCCGTGGACGCGTCGGTGTCCGGCAACAATGCTATGAACTCGTCTCCCCCGTATCGGGTGATGATCTCGCCTGGACGCATGCCTTCTCGTAGAGTCCGTGCCACGGTATAAAGGACGCAGTCACCGGGCACATGCCCGTGGGTATCGTTGTACTTTTTGAAGCCATCTATATCCATAAGCAAGAGAGAAAGGGCTCGCTGACCCGTTTTAGAGCGCTCCATTTGCCGTGCCAGCGTATCGTCCAACC
This sequence comes from Acidobacteria bacterium AH-259-G07, assembly GCA_027717925.1. GTDB lineage: Bacteria > Acidobacteriota > UBA6911 > RPQK01 > JADFOI01 > JALLOL01. The sequence goes on from JALLON010000026.1 coordinate 2,156, forward strand.
AACGACGGTTATACAAACCAGTAAGAGCATCGGTAATGGCGTAGTGCTGGTATCGACGCTGTAATTGTTGGCTCACCGAAATAAGAGAATCCGCGTGCCGTAAACGCCCAGCCAGGACAAACAAGAGATTGCGTGCGACCGGTGAAGCATCAACAAGGGACCACATCGTTTCTTCATCGAGTACCAGCACGCGGCACTCATCCTCCGCAACAACATAGGCCGAGGTCAGCTGGCGATCAATGAGCGAGAGTTCGCCCACGACTTCTCCCGGTTCCAGTACTGTAATCGGATCCAGGGCAAGTTTCAGGTGAATGCGCAAACGGCCGGAAAGAAGCAGGTAAAGGAACTCATTAGGCTGTTCGGCATGAATCAGCACCTCCTCCGGTTTTAACCGGCGTACAGGGCAGTCTTCGAGGGCACCTCGAACGGATTCAAGCTCGATACCCCTCAGGACCGGCAAATTTTCCAGGTCACGCTTGTCCAGAGAATCGTTTTCATCAACCTTCATTTGAAGTCACCGTGTCGGTTGGGGTCAGACCAACCAACCAACCTCTCTGGCCCCCGCAACACCCCCTTACCACAATAGGCCAACTGGAAGCCTTACTTCAAATTGCTGAAACTGTGAAAATGCATCAGGAGCCCTCGCGCTGACTTTTTTCCTTTGATTTTAGACGTCGATATACCTCTATCATCAACATAAGCCAGATGGAACCAGCCAGGTAAGCACCCAAAACATCGCTTGGCCAGTGAGCACCCAAATACACACGGGAGACACCTACCAGAGCGATTAACCCGCCCAAGGCTGGAAATAACAGAGGACGCAGAGGGACAGGTCTGGGAAACCCGTAGGAAAGAAAGCAAAGAAAACCAAAGAACTCAACAAAGAAAATCACGTGTCCAGAAGGAAAGCTCTCGCTTCCGTACTCGACGATAGCATCGACCACGGTGCCATTCGGTCTCGGCCGCGCGATGATAACCTTGGATAATCGATTGACCAGGAAGCCGAGACCTACGCCAGCCATACACATGATGCCCTCGATCCGCAAATGGCGAATCAACAGCAAAACCCCCACTATCACCACGAGTGCAACCGGCACCCAGCCGGTTCCCAGGACCGATATCCAGATCATCGCGCTGTTAAAGCCGGGCAAAGTGATGGATTGGATGCCACGGGCGAGAGCCACATCCCAATCGAAATAAGCATAGTGGTGAGCGAGCACGGCCATCACAGCATAAGCAGTCAAAGCGAAAACAAATGCAACCAAAGCCCAATATGAGCCTCGTGCCGGATGCTCTGGCGACATGGTCATCCTCAGTTATCTTTACACCTTATTGTTTTGTGAGAAAGCAAAAAGCGGGGCGTGTCTATCCTTTAGTGCCTCGTTTCGTAAGTACGAAGCGCGGCACTTATAGCCCGCGAAAAGCGCGAACGCGACTTGTTGAGCCACTATTCCACTCGAACACTTGGCTGCCTGCAGCACAAAAGCTGCTGCAGGGGCAGGCGCCCAACGCCACTTTGCTATATACTTAGCCTGTCGAGGGCGGAAACATGGGCAGAATCTTGAAATGGCTGCTTGCCATCACGGCAGTCATTGCTGCCAGAAGTGCCTGGAAACATCTCAAAGCTAGCCCATCAATAGGAACGAAGAGACCAGCCTCCGCGAAAGTCTATGTCAGCCAAAACGGAGCGAAATACCACCGCCAGAATTGCCGTTTTGCGAGCGATGGGATGATCCCCATTAGCCTCGATCAAGCAGCCCGGACCTATGAGCCGTGTTCAGTTTGCAAGCCGCGTAGCTTGTGATCAGAACCTGGATCTAAATCCTTGCAATTTCTCCGAGCTTTTGACAGGATGCACGATCATCCAAGGAGATCAGCATGGGAAAATATATTGGCATCGCGAAACCTTATCTCATTACGGTCACCATTTTTGTTCTCCTTCGATTTCCCCTGGAACTCGCGGGAGTGAGCCCTGCCGTGACGTCTGAGATTAGCCTGACCCGTCTCATCTTTATTCTTCCTATTTTCCTGGGCTTGCGCTTTGCCCGACAAAGTCTCGGTGGCTTTAAGGAGATGGTGCTTACCAATTTTGTCTACTGTTTTTGGGGTGTCTTCCTGGTCATGATTGCCACCGCTCTGGATATCATACTGGGTCTCGGCACCCACTACGGTGAACCTCCGGAGATGTCCCTAGCGGCGCACCTGTTGGGACATGTGGTTGAAATTGTGGTGTTGACGCTACTGACCAGCATTATTTGCTTGATCACCGCCAAACTCAACAAGGGAGCTGCACAACCGGAAACAAGTGCAGTTTGATAGTCCGTCACTGAACTATTCCTTCGATCGAGCGCTATTCTCCCCATTTCCGGGAAAGATAACTCGGATTGGCAGTAGAGTTGGATTCCCGTCCTTGGGCCGATTGCAGGCGGAATTTATCGGGGCTGCACTATACGAGGTTTCTCTTTTCTCCTCCGGGATACAATCGATCCGGCGTCGTCAGGCAAAATCGTTGTGTTGCGGCATTGCCTGAGTGTACACTCGTGTCGCCCTTGGTCCCCTTTTTGGTGCCATTTCTGAAAGGAGGTTTCTACGATGCTCAACCGCCGAGAATTCTTAGCGGCTGGACTCGGTGCCATCGCCGCGAAAGCTGTAAAGCGCCGAACATTCCGTATCGCCCACAGCGGAAGTATGTGGCAGGACGACGTCGAAGAAGGCATTCGAGCCTGTGCTCGCTACGGCTTCGACGGCATCGAGCCGTTCCGCAATCACATTCTCAAATATTTGGACAAGCCGCAGGCGTTGAAAGAACAGCTTGATGCCGCAGGCATCGCCCTTGCCAGCTGTTCAAACGGCGGACCGATGTCGGTCAATTTCATCGACCCCACCAAGGTTCCGCAAACGATCGAGGACCACGCCCGCTTTGCCCGTGACTTCATCGCCCATTTCGGCTGTACGCATTTCAAACTCAACCTCGGCCGGCGCCCCGATCCCGCTCCCACCGATGAACAGTTGAAAACGATGGCGCGGGCTCTCAATGAACTCGGCAAGCGAACGGCTGAGGTCGGCCTGCGGCTGGCCCCTCACCCGCACATCTGGTCTCCGTTCGAACGCCAACATGAGGTGGAACGCATTCTCGAACTCACCGACCCGCAATTCGTCTACCTCACCACCGATACCGCACACTTGACGCTAGGCGGCATCGACCCCGTTAAGTTCGTCCGCAAGCATTACCGGCGGGTGGCGGCGCTGCACTGGAAAGACACGCCTGCCAAGTACCGTGGGCACCGAGGCCCCACGGCTTCGCAAGAAGAACACCGCCGCGTCAACCTTTACAAGAATCTGGGTACGGGAGGCGTGGATTTCCCAGCCGTCCTCAAGATGCTTCAGGAAAGAAACTTCGACGGTTGGGTGACGCTCGATTTCGGCCAGCCCCGGCCGGGCGAAGGAACCACCGACAAAAATGTGCGTGCCAACATCAAGTACCTGCGCGAGGTCCTGCACATAAAGCTGAAAGAAAAAACCTGATTTTCAGCGTTGTCTACGCCATGGCATTGACCGCCTGCACCAAGGCCCGAATATACCCGTGTGAAAATGATCGCCCCCGGTGGCCAAAGGGGGTGTCGCCTTCCATGCGCGGGGTGTGATCCGAGACGATGGTGCCGGTGTATCCGACTTCACGGTAGGTCTTCATCGCCTGCAGCATGTCCACATCCCCCTCGTCGATGAAAACTTCGGTGTATTGGGGGACGGTGCCACGTACGCTACGGAAGTGGACATGGTGGATCTTGCCCCGGCCGCCGATGCGGCGAATGTTGTCGAAGATATTCCCACCCATCTCGGTGATGGTCCCCTGGCAGAAGGTAATCCCGTTGGCGGGGCTGGGGATCTCATCCAGAAAGCGTTCCAGGTCCTCGATGGTGACCAGAATGCGGGCACAACCGGCGATACTGGGGACTGGTGGGTCGTTGGGATGGCAGGACAGCTTCACGCCCGCTTCCTCGGCCGCGGCCACAATCGGGCGGGCAAAGTAGAGCTGGCGGTCCCACAGCTCCTCCGCTGAGATGCGGCCGATCCCCTCGAAGGGCTGCAGGTCTTTGACCCTATCATAATCAAATGTCTTGTAGCGGGCGCCGCCTCGGCCAGGCGCCCACCTGTACCCGCCGCGCTCGTCCCAGAAAAAGTCGGGCCACACGGGCCGCCATTCCAGCACGGGTATGCCCATCTGCCCGGCGGCCCGGACGCTGCGGATAATGCGCTTGATCTCCTGGTCCCGCCCCGGTTGTCCCAGGGCCGCCTTGCGGTAAAAATCAATGGGAATCATCATCGAGGTGAGCTCCAGGCCCATCGCGTTGCACTTGTCCTTGACGATCTGGATATCTTCCACCGACCAGTAGCCCTTGCGGCCGCGGTCGACGGCGCGGGTACCCTGGTAGACCACGTGCTTGTGGCCCAGTTGCGCAACCCACCGGAGGGTGGCATCGGACACATCGTTAATGTTTTCGGCAATCTTGGGCTCCCAGGCGAGTTTTCTTGGACCGTGCTGTTGGGGTGCGCCTGGTCCCGGGACCGCTGCGGCTGAGGCGGTGCAGACACCCGACGCGGCGGCCAGGGTACTCGACAGAAATCCCCGTCGTGACAGTGGTTGACCTTTCATTCACCAACACCTCCTAGTAATTCTACCCTCCACGTTTTATTCCGCCAGCACCTCTTTTAGAACCCGCCCTTCGACGTCCTTCATTTCGAGATCAAGAAGATGTGCAATGGTGGGAGCGATGTCGTGGTTTCGGATATGCCCAATTCGTTCTCCGCGCTTGATTCGGTGTCCAGAAATCACGAAAACCGGGTACATCCGTGGGTGGCTGGGGAGGTAGCCGTGGCCGTGGGATATTTCCTTTTTGCGATACCGCTTGGTAGATGGGTTCGAAGCATCCGACACAAGATGCGTATCGATGTCGGCGATCACCATGTAGTGTCCGGGGACGTGTGGATCCTCTTCGTATCGTCGAGTGCCCAAATCATGAAATTGCTCGGGTCTCACGATCTTGGAGACCCCTTCTAGCTGTACCGCCTTTTGCAAAAACCTCTCCAGCGAAGGTGGGTCCTGTGCAGGATCGAAACTTTCCGTGAGCTCCACAAACATTGTCCAACCGTCTTCGTGTAAAGTGACTTTCTCTGCGAGAGCAACGTCGGAAAGCAGGGGGTGCAAATTTACATCGTACTTCACGCTGTGAAATCCATGATCGGCTGTTATGATAAAGGTTGTTTCATCCTCGATGCCCGCATCCCTGACCGCTTGCCGAAGGATGCCGACGCAGTGATCCGCTGTGGTCAAAGCTGCCTTCGACAAATAATGGTCGGGACCATACCTGTGTTGCCTGGAATCCGTGACGGAAATCAGTGTGGCTACTAACCCCGGTTTGTGCTTACGGATGACATAGCCAGTTGCCTGCGCCAGGATGATATCCCGTGCCCCTTTTAGAGCGAAATCAGAATACCACTCGAAGTACAGGTCAATCGGGATACCTGCGGCTCGGAGTTCTTCGAGGAACTCAGGCTTCGCGATCGATGGGTCCAACTGCCCTTTTTCATACCTCGGCGGCCGGTGCTCATGAATGATATTGAAGTCGAGCGAGGAATCGCCCTTTGTTTCCGGCCAGAACATGGCGGTGGTCGTAAAACCCTTCTTTTTGGCAGCGTCAAAAAGGGTTGAAACTTCGATCAATTCGGCGCGCGATTTTTCAGAGATGTGAAAAGACTCGCCCGTCTCCCGATTCCTCACGCGATTCCTAATGACCCCATGAACTCGAGGCGAAACACCGGTGATTATCGTCGCGTGGGAGGGGTGAGTAACACTCGGGAACACAGTTTCACCACTTTCCGCCCAAACCCCTCGAAGAGCCAATGCCCGGATGTTGGGCAGCTCAAGCTCTTCATTTTCCAAATGGTAGGCGGCAAACCCATCGATGGAAATCAGGATAACGTGAGATTTGTCTGCCGCCAGCGCTACCGAAACGGCAAGGACGAGAAAAAACAGTCCTAATAGGCTGCGTTCAAACAGCTTTTTGGAAATCATTCGAGTTACTGCTCTCAGACGATAAGACGAATCCACGGGTCGACTCCCTTCGCGGCCTGAGGCGGGCGATTTCAGGAGGCGTTGGATTCTTCCGCGTTCCCCTGTGAGGTCCAATGCACAGGTGAAAGTGCCAATCCCCAAAGTCGACCGTCATGTACCGGATCGCATTTTCATAATAGACCTTCAGATTCGAGTTCCTCGATGAGATTAACAAATTTCTCGTTAGTATGTCCTCCTCACCCGTCTGAGCCAGCTGATGGCGGTCTGCGTGAGGAACTTGGTAGTAAAGTAGTGTCTCTTGTTGGTCCTCTTTTCTCCTCCAGGATACAATCGATCCGAAAAGCAATTTCCTATGATTTTCTGTTAATTATTAATTCCGCTTTTTGACAGGAGGGAACAATGAAGACTATCCGATTTACTATTGCTCTGTTTGTCTTGGCGCTAACCGGCCAGGCGCAGACGAGCAATTTGAAGATCGCCACTCCGGAGTTTGAGATTCCAGAGTACATCATGGAGCGCCTCAGCGCCGCGGACAAGCTGCTGTTTGAGAAGCTTTCTCGAGTCAGCTTGGAATCGGTCTGGGCGCAAATGCGCGCGGAGGGATTTGACCAGAACTTCATCAGCCAACTGATCCCACTGCACACCAACCGGCGCATGATCGGACGCGCCCGCACCATCCGCTATCTACCCAATCGTCCCGACCTTCGCCAAGTTATTTACTCGAAGCAAAAGCAGCTCAACTATGTTTCGGCCGAGGAGGCCGAGCCCGGAGACGTGCTGGTTTTTGACGCAGGTGGTGAGACTCGTGCGGCAGTCTCAGGCGACGTCACCACGACGCGATTTTTATATCGCGGTGGCACCGGCCTGGTTGTTGATGGTGCAATGCGTGACGTACCGGAGCTGGAGGGGATGCATATTCAGGTTTATATGCGCCGGGGCCAGGCGGCGGCTGTCAGTCCTATCATGATGAGCGTCGATTATCAGGTTCCGGTCCGTATCGGAAGCGTCACCGTGCTCCCGGGCGACATCCTTCTGGGCGACCGGCACGGCATCCTGGTCATCCCAGCCTCCATCGTCGACGAGGTTGTCGACAAGGCCCTCAAGAAAGACGAACTGGAGAATTTTCAGCGCAAATTACTGCTGGAAGGCGAATCGATCTACGACGTCTACCCGGCCAATGACAAAGTGAAAAAGCGGTTCGAGGAGTACCGGGAGAGCCGGGCTGAGAAGTAGGGAGAGGCACTGCTCACCGCCGGTGCGCAAAGAATTCCTGAAGCATCTGACGGGCTGGTTCCGCCAGAATTCCCTCCACGACGTCTACGCTGTGGTTGAAGAGACCTGGAGTCAGCAGGGAGACTTTGGAAAAAACAGCACCTGTCTTCTCATCTCTGGCTCCAAAAACAAGCCGTCTGACGCGAGCCCAAAGAAGGGCTCCAGCGCACATGGCACAGGGCTCAACGGTGACGTAGATTTCCACATCCTTCAGACGATAGTTTGTCAAACGGCGGCCCACTTCCCGTAAAACAAGTAACTCCGCATGCGCCGTCGGGTCGTGAAGCTGTATGCTGCGGTTGTGATCTCTCGCTGCCAGCTTATCTTTCAAGACGGCCACTGCCCCAATAGGGACTTCGCCCTCTTGAGCCGCTTTCTCAGCCTCCTCCAGTGCCAATTCCATCCACCGTTGCATGACTGTGATCAAAAGCTGATCAAACCCACTTCCTTCACATTCTGCAAATACTTGCGCACCATGCCGGGATTCACCTCTCCATAGTAGTGCTTCCCTGCCCTTTGAGCCTCAGCTGAAACCGCTCGATAGATGTCCAATCCGGAGCGCTTCCCGTCAACAAAGTTAAGGATCTCGAAAGCCATCAAGCCGTGAAGCTTGGGAACCGCGCGTATTTTTCCGCGCCCATCCAAAAATTCGGCCGGCCCAGCTGCCAGTCTGGGAACCAGGTGTTGGAGTTCTTGCTCAACCTCTGAGAGTTTCTCAACCGGAGGTTCTTTGTCATAGAGCAGCCGAAAATTCTCCGTCAGGAAATTTCCAAGCGCCTCATGGGCGACCTTCAACTGATTGAAAAGCAATTCTAAACGAGACTGATTCTTCGGAGTCTCGGAGATCGCCTCAAGCGAATCCAGGGCACCCTTTTCCCTGGCGTAGGCTTCCTTAATCTGGTGAAGCGCCATGTGAAAATTGTCCTCGTTTTCTTCCTGCCATTCGAGCGCCAAACGAAAATCCTCCCCCATTCTCTCAATGGCCCGACCCAGAACCTCGGAAGCGATTGAATCAAAGCTCTGGCCGTCGGCCTGCGCCAGAGTGTAGGCGATGGCGGCAACCGTGAAGGCGTTACGCTGCAGCTGTGTCCGATCAATGTTCCAGAGATCATCATCAGTGGTGTGGATGTAGTGATCGGGCCAATTGGTGAAGCTGATGGCCGCGACTCCAATGGGCGCCTCGTTGAAGGTCATGTGATCGGTGCTATTGTGGAATGGGATAATGTCGGCATTAAACCGATGGCGGCTCCCCAGTCGTGAAAGAATGGGGCGAGGGTAAGACGAACCTCCGGGGATTGAACCAGCCTGCTGAATGGCCAAATTGCCCTTATTGCTTTCCATGGTAAATTCCATCCAAGACTCGGCCACGTCATTCAAGAAATGGAAGCGGGAAAAGGGAACTCGCGTCATGTTCTGGGCGCGCAAAATGTCCTGCGATTGATCGGCACCGACCATATCTTGATTGATGTTGGCGAGCATCGAGCGGTGAGCCTCCGGGTGATCCGCAAAATACTGCCGCTGGCTGCTGATCTCAGTGACCCACCAGAAACGAATATTGCGCCGGGCTCTCTTCAACTTTCCCTGATCGATCAGCTTTTTCATAGCTCGAGCAATTTCTAGAACATTGGCGCAGCCGCTGGCATCGTCGTTGGCAGAAAACTTTTCTTCCTGCAGGTGACCGGTAAGAACAATATCCTGGTCGTCAACGTCGGTCCCTCGAATAAAAGCTTCGACCAGCACTTGCCAGTTTTCTTCGCCGAATTCAGATTCGATATCCACTTTCACCGTCAGGCTGCCTTCCCTTTTCAAAAGGTCGCACAGCTCTTTCCCTTGCCTTGCAGACAAGCTGAAGGCAAATGTTCCCTCCTACCCCTCTTTACTCTTCACCGGGACCCTCAGCCACAGGATCTGATCCGGATGAGTAAGAATTTGATCCGCCCGAACTAGAGAACGCGTCTCCGGTGCGCTGGGATCCGGATAGCTCAAAATGCCTCTTGCCCCACGCTTCCAGACCGCTTCTTTCATCACTCCGGACGGGGAGCCATAGGCTAGAACAATTTTCTCTTTGACTTGTTTATCTTGATAATCCTTCTCCTGAGTTCCTCGACCCACAAAGACAATTTCCGCCTCCAGGTGAGTACTGCGGGAGTAGTCTGCCAAGTGGACGGGAGTCTGAAGAGTGGAGGCAATGAGCTGAGAGAAGGGTTTTACCAACCATAACTCTCCATACTTGTTCCACCACGGAGTGCTGGTGGCTTTCTGCCGAATGAGCTTGACCTCCTCCAGACCAAACTGGTGTGCTTTCTGCTCCACATACTTCGCCACCTCCATAAGGCCGGGGGCTCCTCCACGTGGACGATGAAACTGCGTAAAGTAACGAATATGCTCGTAGGCTGCATCTCCCGAGATCTCATTCACCAACCAGGTATATTCCTCTTCCGTCAAGAAAGGAATCTCTTGCGCGAGCATCCCAGTGATGAGCGCGAAAAAAACGAAAGTACAAATTCCGTGTTTCACTTGTTTGCTCCCCCTCAGATGTTTGTTGTGAGTTCTCAGTTGTGAGTTATTTTTATCAGTTCTGAGTTCTGAGTTCTGAACCGTGAGTTGTGAACTGTCAGTTGTCAGCTGTCAGCTGTCAGTTGCTCAGTCTATTTACAAAGGACTGAGAAATCCACTTAAATAGTCAGGTGGCCCGTTCGTGCTTTCGTGACTTCCTGACTTCGTGCTTTCGTGCTCTGGTGCCGTGGTGCCGTGGTGCTGCACCAGCACGAAAGCACGACAGTACGACAGCACGAAAACACGAGGGCACGAAAACACGGAGTCACGAAGCCACGAAGATAGTATTGCTTCTCGCCCTAATTCTAACGCCAGCCTGCAGCCCACAACGAGAAACCATTGTTGTGTTTCATGCCGGAAGTCTATCCCAGCTCATCAAAGAGGTGGCTAAGCGCTTCCAGCAGAATCATCCCCAGGTGATCATCCAATCTGAATCATCCGGTAGTCTTGATGCCATTCGAAAGATCACCGAAGTTAACAAATCCTGTGACATGATCGCCGTGGCTGATTATCGGCTCATCGAACGCTTCCTGAGACCTCACGTGACCCTTAGCTATGTCTTTCTGGGTAACCAACTAGTCTTAGCGACCGCAAAAAGGGAGATAGTGCCGGATCTCTCGGACTGGGGAGAAAATTGGTACGAAAAAATTTCATCCTCTGAGTATTCCTATGGAATTTCCGATCCGGACCGGGACCCGGCGGGCTACTATGCCCATCTGACCTGGAAACTCGCCGAAATCTATTACAACCGTCCCGGTCTATATCGGCGACTCTTAAATGGCTTGCAGACACGGTGGATCCGACCCAAATCCTCGGAGCTCGTAGCTCTTCTCCAGACTGGGACCCTGGATTTTGCCTTTTTATACAAATCAACCGCTTTACAGAACAATCTCCAGTTCGTTGTTTTCCCCGCCCAGGTTTCATTGGTGGAGGACACCTATGCAGATCTTTATTCCCGCGTGTTCCTCAATATAGCGGGCGGCAAACCCGGATCGACATTCGAGGTCACAGGAGCACCTATCCGCTACGGAGTCGCCCTAACAAACCGTTCCAGCCCGTGGGCTCAACGCCTGCTGGATTTTTTGTTGAGTCCGGAAGTGCAGGGACTGCACCGCGAATTGGGTTATTTGAACGTCCCCATCGCCGAAGTGCACCAGGAGTCGACACCATGAAACAACTCACCCTTTGGAACGCCGCTCTGACGGCGCTCTCCAGTATTTGTTTGCTCGTTGTGCTGGTTCCGGTTGTCTATCTGATGTTTGGCTCCCCGCCCAGCACGCTGTGGGAGACATTGCAGGACCGGGAGGTTTTAGACTCCCTGGGTCTGACCTTCTTTTGTGGCTTTGTTGCGACCTTGACGGGACTCCTGTTGGGAACTCCTCTGGCCTACCTGCTGGCCCGAAGTGATTTTCGGGGCAAGCATCTGGTACAGGGAATTATCGATGTTCCCATCGTGATTCCCCACCCAGTAGCCGGGATTGCCCTGCTGTTGGTGTTTGCCAATTGGGGTCAGGATCTTTCTCCGATCGGCAACTGGAAAGGCATTGTCATCGCCATGTTTTTCGTAAGCGTGTCGCTTCTGGTGAACGCTGCACAGGAAGGTTTCCGTGCTGTGCCTCGTGAGATGGAGTGGACTTCACGATCGCTGGGAAGAGGACCGGTCGCCACTTTCTTCAGGGTCGCGCTTCCCTTGAGCCGTCAAAACCTGCTGACGGGATCAATTATGATGTGGGCTCGAAGCATCAGCGAATTTGGCTCGATCGTTATCCTGGTCTACAATCCGAAGGTCGCGTCCGTGCTGATTTATGACCGTTTCGCTTCCTTCGGACTGAGCTATTCTCTTCCGGTCGCCGTGATATTAATATGGTTAAGTGTCATCCTGTTTTTCTTAATGAGAACCTTTCAGGAGAGGAACATCCCTGTTGTTGGCCATTGAAGACCTGAAAAGGTCCCTGGGTCACTTTGTACTTGAGATTCCAAAGTTGGTGGTTGACAAAGGCGAGACATTTGTCCTGCTGGGTCCTACCGGCGCCGGCAAATCCAGCTTCCTGGAACTTCTGGCAGGTTTCGACCAGCCCGATCAGGGAAGAATTCTGGTCAACGGCTGTGATGTGAGTAGTCTTCCACCCGATCAACGCCAAATCTCGATCCTGTTCCAAGAGGCACACCTGTTCCCTCACCTCGATATCCGGGAGAACATACAGTATGGAGCCAACGATTCGATTTTTTTCGATCAGCTTGTGGACCTCCTCGGACTTCAGCAGCTGCTCTCAAAAAGGGGAGAAGTCCTCAGTGGTGGCGAGCGCCAACTGGTAGCCCTGGCTCGCGCCTTAATGGTGCGGCCTCGAATCCTGCTTCTGGACGAACCCTTCAGCTCGATCGATCCCGAGAATCGAAAAACTGTGATCGAGGCATTTCGTCGTGTCCACAGCCAACTTCAGATCACCAGTTTAGCGGTGACTCACAACTTCGAAGAGGGGTTATACCTCGGTCATCGACTTGGAATTCTAATGGAGGGAAAGTTGGTCCAGACCGGAACACCTCAGGAAGTGTTCTTCAGACCCGCAACTCCTGAGATTGCCCGGTTTCTGGGCGCTGAGAACCTTTTCGCCGGCCGCTTTGAATCAACGTCTGATTTCCCTCACACCAGTGACGACCTGGAAGCCAAGACGCAATGGGAAGAGGGCTACTTTTCAGCTCTGTTTAGAACAGACTCAGCAACTCTGCATGTACTGGCGGATCACGAGGGCCCGGGTTATGCTCTTGTTCAGCCACAGGATATTACATTGTCGCTTGAACCGATCCGCTCTTCAGCCCTGAATAAATTTCGAGGAAAGATTGAAAACGTTACTCTTCGGGGTTCGATCGTTCAAGTGGAGATCAATGCGGGCTTGGTCTTCAAAGTCTTTATCACCCCTCAAAGCTTGAGGGATATGAAGTTGGATAAAGGTTCGAAAGTTTACTTGACATTCAAGGCCTCGTCCGTGAAAACATATTGATTCGTGCTTTCGTATGATCGAAAATTATGAAAGCATGAAGGGCCGAAAACACGAAGTCACGAAAACACGAAGTCACGAAAACAATGAACATTCGATCCACTGCTGTTCTTCTCCTGGCCCTACTCATCTGGTTTGTTTTGGCTGGAGGTATTAGCCTCTACGTTGATTACCTGTGGTTTGATTCGGTTGGTTATCTGGAAGTCTTCGTGACCACACTTTCAGCCAAATTCTCAGCCTGGCTGATTGGTTTTTTGCTGTCCTTCACGTTACTGGGACTGAATCTGTGGCTCGCCTCCAGGCGTCCCGGCGGAACTTACTTTCTTCGCGAAGATCTTATCGAAATCGCTAAAAAGGGCTCATATTATCTCTCCTGGGTCGCCATCCTCGTTCTCTCAACTGTAATTGGCCTGGGGGTACAACCGCAGTGGATGACCTTTCTGCAGTACCTGCATGGAGGAATGACAGGTTTGACAGACCCGATCTTTGAGAAGGACATCGCGTTTTACTTCTTTTCCCTACCGGTCCTCAGTTTCAGCACTAACTTCGCCCTGGTATTGATCGTTCTTTCGCTCCTTTTGAGTGCAGCCTCTTACGTCGTACATGGCCATCTCGGCTACCTGGGGAAACTGAGACTTAGCTTCCCGGCTCGACTGCATCTGTCGTTCCTGGTGGGAATTGGGTTTCTTCTCATCGCCTTTCGGTTCTGGTTGAAACGATTTGACCTTCTTTACAGTGAGCAGGGTGTCACATTCGGGGCCGGTTATGCGGACATCAATGCCTGGCTGCCAAGCTACTGGATTTTGGTTATACTCTCGACCGTCACAGCGGTCCTCTTTTTCCTCTCAACGCTGGCCAAGACACTTCGTTTGGCAGCCATGACCGGTCTGGGTTTCGCAGCCGCCTATCTCCTGATCAATGTCTATCCGTCGCTCATTCAGACCTTTATCGTCGAACCCAACGAACTTCAGAGAGAACAGCCTTATATCGAACACAATATTCGGATGACTTTGCAGGCTTATAACCTTGACAAAATTGACGTGCACAATTTTACAGTCACCGGAGGGCTTACCCTGGAGGACCTCGAGAAAAATGCAGGAACGGTTCGCAACATCCGTCTCTGGGACTGGCGGCCGCTTATGGACGCCTACGGCCAACTCCAATCAATTCGTTCTTACTACGAGTTTCAAGATGTTGATCTGGACCGCTATGTTATCGACGGCAATTATCGACAGGTGGTGCTCTCGGCTCGGGAACTGGACTTCAGCAAGATGTCCGAACAAGCCCAAACGTGGATCAACCAGTATTTCCAATACACGCACGGGTACGGACTCTGTGCGAGTCCCGTCAATGAGGTGACACGGGAGGGTTTGCCCGAGTTTTTCATCAAAGATATTCCTCCCCGCTCTCGCGTGGATCTTCAAGTCACCCGTCCTGAAATCTATTTTGGAGAGAAAACCGATTCCCCAGTATTTATCAAGACCAAGCTGGAGGAGTTTGACTACCCAATGGGAGATCAGAACGCATTTACCACCTACCAGGCTGATCGCGGCTTATCCATCGCTTCCTTTTTCAGAAAACTCCTCTTTGCCTGGGAACTCCGAAGCTACAAAATTCTTTTTACCGGAAATCTCACGAGCGAAAGCCGGGTATTACTGCATCGACTAGTCCCGGATCGAGTTCGTAAAATCGCCCCCTTCTTCTTCTACGATCGTGACCCTTACATTGTCATCCACGAGGGCAGGCTATTGTGGATTCAAGATGCCTACACTACCACGGAGCGTTATCCCTACTCAGAACCGTATCAGAATCGCTTGAACTATATCCGAAACTCAGTGAAGGTGGTGGTGGATAGCTACCTGGGAGACGTCACTTTTTACATCGCCGACCCGGCGGACCCATTGATCCAGGTTTACGCCCGCATCTTTCCCAATATGTTCCGATCAATCGATGAGATGCCTGCGGAACTGAGACGTCACGTGCGCTATCCGGAAGACCTGTTTGCCATTCAGAGTCACATTTACCAAACCTACCATATGCGCAATCCAACTGTGTATTACAACCAGGAAGATCTCTGGGAGATCCCGACTGAAATTTACCGGGGTAACGAGCAGCTGATGGAAAGCTACTACGTCATCATGAGCTTGCCTGGATCAACGCAAGAAGAGTTTATCCTGCTCATTCCCTTCACTCCCAAGAATAAGAACAACATGATCGCCTGGATGGCCGGACGCTCCGATGACGAACATTACGGCAAGCTGGTGCTCTACCAGTTCCCAAAGCGGGAGCTCACTTACGGCCCCATGCAGATCGAAGCCCGGATCGACCAGGATCCAAATATTTCCCAGCTCATTACGCTGTGGAGCCAGAAAGGCTCTCAAGTCATTCGGGGGAACCTGCTCGTTATCCCTATAGAAAACTCACTCCTGTATGTCGAGCCTCTCTATTTGCAGGCTGAGAAAAGTGAAATCCCGGAACTGACGCGTATCATCACGGTTTACGACAATCGGGTTGGCATGGGAGAGACCCTGCAGGAAGCGCTCCAGGCCGTGATTGGTGAAACTCCGAGGAGAAGACCTCCCGAAACCGCACTAGCCGCACCCACCAAAGTCACCGAGGGCCCAAGCGGCCAGGATTT
Organism: Acidobacteria bacterium AH-259-G07; assembly: GCA_027717925.1. Taxonomy (GTDB): domain Bacteria; phylum Acidobacteriota; class UBA6911; order RPQK01; family JADFOI01; genus JALLOL01. The sequence continues at coordinate 17,691 of JALLON010000026.1, forward strand.
GCTCCAGAAGGCCATAGAGCATTTCAAAAACAGCCGGGAATATCTCCAACAAGGCAACTGGGCTGCTTACGGCGAGGAACAACGAAAGCTAGGCGAGGCTCTCGACGAACTCTCGAGCACGCAGCGGGAGCAATAAGTCAGAAGAAGTGAAGAAGTGACGAATGACGAATGT
>JALLON010000260.1 GCA_027717925.1 Acidobacteria bacterium AH-259-G07
GCGGGCTAGTCCCTGGGCACACACAGGTAGCATTATGGAGAAGAGTGAAAGAAGAGCCGTAAAACGGCTTGATCTGCAACTCACAGGAACAGTCACCTTCAACATCGAAGGACGCAGGCTCAAAAAGACAGTGACGACGAAAGACATTAGTGAGCACGGCGCGTACTTACTGACGGATACTTGCCCTAGTGTTGGTGACCGCATAATACTTCGCCTACAGCAGCAGGGCTCTGAACTCAACCAATCGGAGATCGCATTGGAGGCGATTGGGACTGTTCTCCGGGTCGATCGGTTATCGGAGAAGACCTGTGGATTTGCAGTAAAGTTCGAGGAAACTCTCATGCGATCGCCTTTTTGAATCAACTTGAACTAGAGCCCGCATTATTCATAAATCCTCTACTTTGGGGGTCCAGCGTCGGATAGACGTCGATGAACTTGTGCTATTATGTGCTAGAGAAAGTCCCCCACAAACTGGAGTTAAGCAGTGGTCGGGAAGACCATCTCTCATTACAAAGTCCTAGCCAACAAACCTGGACGCTTGGCTGCAACTTTTCGCTCTCACTTTTTCGGCCTACAATCAAGATGCGGTTGGACCTTCAAATCGTCCTGGAGTAAAAGCGAGTGAAGAAAAGTCTTCTGTGTATCGGTTTCCTAGGATGTACTTCGATAGGTCTGCTGCTCGGAGCTGCCCAGGAACGGCAAGAGGATGCCACGGATGCACGGGTGGAAGTCTTCGTCAGCTTGGACTACATTCAGGTGAATCTTCTGGTTCGGGATTCGGAGGGAAATCTGATCAGAAACCTTTCGGCAGAGGACTTTGAAGTTTTTGAAAACGGGAAGGTTCAGGACATTGTGGCTCTCCAGCAACAAGAAGTTCCAATCAGTGCCGTTGTGATGGCGGATACTAGTGGCAGTCTCCACAGCTATCTCGAAAACGCACTGGGCACGGCAGTCAATTTTTTTGAGGGACTTGAACGTGAGCGTGCCGCCTTTGTACTGTTTTCTGAAGAACCTCGCGTTATCTTGGACTGGGGAGAGGAAGCGGCTTCAGACGTCCCCGCCTACCTAGCTGGTGTTCGGGCAAGTGGTACAACAGCCTTGTACGACTCCGTGATCTGGGTAGCCGAGAGACAGTTTCGCGGCGTATCTGGGAAGAAGCTAATCATCCTGATCACGGATGGAATCGATACGGCGAGTGAGGCAACCTTTGAGGACATGATGCGGGCCACACGTGAGGCGGGAATCACGCTCTATTGCATAATGCACACCAACAGATTGCTTACCAGGTACCGCCAGAGTCTCAGTCGGCCAGACTTCCGCCGTCCCGAACACGTGAGCCTTGCCTTCCACAATTTCATGCTGCAGCAGGCGCAATTCGTAAATCAAAGTATGCGTTTCGGGGGGCGAACGATCTTCTCCCTTCGTTTTGCCCAACTCAAGGAAATTTACACCGACATTATCGACGAGATGAAAAATTACTACGTCCTTCTCTACAGCTCCACTGACTTTTCTGAAATAGAGGACCGGAAGATAAGGGTGAACACACGCAAGAAATCGGGCAAGATCTTCATCGAAATCAGCCAGTAGATTCCTGCATCGTTGAATGACGTCCGGAACACTCCGGCAGAGAAATGGATCAGTTGATTCTGCATACCCACGTCTGGCCACTGCAAATCAAACAGCTCACCAGAGCGGTTGAATTGTTCCCTTAACTTGTGAACATCCACCTTTTCGGTGGCACCTTTTCTCCCTTTCTTTGCATCCTACTGTTGCTCACGTCGCATCTTCCCCGTGGCACATCCGGCACCTATCGCGGCCCGCCTGACGAACGGCATGGCGAGCAGCCGTGGTATCGTCTGCCAGGCGGTGTGACGGAAATTCTCCAACCCTATGATCATCCCCTGGTGCCCTTTCGCCGGCTGATCTAGATATGTGCCTAGCAGCCGGTCCCACCAGGAAAGGTTGAACCCAAAGTTAGTGGTGTACTCCACATCGTCCACGGAATGGTGGACTCGGTGCATGTCCGGCGTGACGATGATCCAGCGCAGGACACGGTCCAGACGCAGTGTGATGCGAACATTCGCGTGGTTGAACATCGCTAAGGCGTTGAGCACCACCTCAAAAATAAGCACGCCTACAACGGGAGGCCCGAGGACTGACACTACCGCTAGCTTAATCAGCATGGACAGGACTATCTCAATGGGGTGGAAGCGGATGCCGGTGGTCAAGTCGAAGTCCACGTCGGCGTGGTGGACCATGTGGAGCCGCCACAGGGCTGGGATGGCGTGGAACATCACGTGCTGGAGGTAAATGGCGAAGTCGAGCAGGACTACCGAGAGCACAACGGCGAGCCAGTAAGGCACATCAACGGTGTTGAACAGACCCCAGCCAAAGTCCTCGGCCATCAAGGCCATCCCGATCGTCGCAGCCGGGAAGAGCAGTCTCACGATGAGAGTGTCGAGTAGGACCAGGCCCAGGTTGCCAAACCACCGTCTACCTTTGCCGGTCGTGAGCTCACGGCGCGCAGCTACGGCCTCCCAGATCGCCATTAGGCCGAATATGCCGGCAAAGAAACCCAGGCGGATGACGGGTTCGTTGCTCATGATCCAGTCCTTCATAGGGCACCTCACTGGTGTGGGAGGAAGGATGACAGATCATTACAGGAACTCCTTTTTTTCATGAAGTGCAGCACGCTTGTCCCTTCTCCGACTATGCGACGTGACTTTCCTGTAGATGGTAGACTTTCCGAGAGTTAAAGGCAAGTGGAAAACGCTTTGCCCGGATGGACGGAAAAAACCCGGTGAGGTGGATGGGGGCAATATCACAGTTGGGTCTGAAAATGGGAGACAATATAGGAGAGTTCTATGAAAGTCATTGCAAATCAAGATCTGAAAGACACAGTCGTCCAGATGGACGAGCATCACTTTGAAAACTGCACCCTTACACAATCGGTATTAGTTTTTAGTGGAGGAGATTTTAGCTGGACAAACTGCAGGTTTGAGAATTGCCAGATTCGGTTTACAGGGGCGGCACAAAGAACGATCCAGTTTCTTCGGCATTTTGGGATGGTGCCGCAAAAGGCGCCTGCAAAGGCACAGGCTGCAGGGTCATCTTCGGTGCATTGAGGGGCGAGTGAGTTTGCGACAGAGACTGATGCGGCCGGGTGTGCAACCAAGTGACTCTGGAGATTCCAAAATTCCTTGACAGTTTCTCCGGAACGGGGTAGCTTCGAGGCTCACATGAGTAAGCAGTCCACTGCAGGCCTTGCTCACCACCTTAGTGTCGGGCAAACGATCTCGATCTCGCCAGGGGAGCCAAGCGCCGCACTCGCCGCCACCATCACGAAAATTGCCTCGGACGAAATCTGGCTGGAGCTTTGGAGACCCACCTCAAAGCTCCCTTTTCAAGAAGGAGAGCAAGTTCGGATCAAATACTGGGACGACGAAGCAGTCTACTACTTTGACAGCAAGATCCTCAAAGTGTCTGGCTCCGCGAACCAACACGTGGGGATCTCAGGGCCGGGTGAAGAGGTTTTACTGCAGCGCAGGGTGTCCTTTCGAGTTCATTCGGCGATCCCTTTTTCGTTCACCGTAATTGACGCTGCTGAAACACGGCTCATCAGCGAGAAAGTTCCTGACGCCAGGACCCAAAATTTCAGTGTCGGCGGGTTGAATTTTGAGACCAGTCTTCCCTTGAAAGTTGGCGATCAACTCGAAATGAGCCTTCAGTTGCCCCCGTCACAACAAGTGAATGCCGTCGCCTGGGTTGTTCACTCTGAACCAGTCGAACGCGACGGAAAATATCTCAATTCCATTGCTTTGAAGTTCCTTCACTTGGAAGTGGAAGAGCAGAAGAAATTCCTGCAGTTTTTGGCTCAGTCCGAAATGA
>JALLON010000261.1 GCA_027717925.1 Acidobacteria bacterium AH-259-G07
TGGGACACAGGCTGGTCTCTATGGTTGGGATGAAGAAGGCGGCCCCATTGAACTTCTCGGGATTGAAGGCGAGCGCATCCCAGATGTTGCGCTTTTGAGCGTCTATTATGACTCGCGGCTATTCGTCGCGAATTGCCGACTGCACCTTTTCGAGAAGCTCCGGTGGAAATTCCTCCATTTTATGCTCGACCCTGGCATGATCACGGCACTTCTGTAGAACCTCTTCCACCGTTGTACCTCGGGCCTCAAAGTCGCAATCCACTCCAACGTCTCGGCATTTAATAACCTTTGCCATGGCTCCCCTCCTCAAAGTTATGTGAGAGTAATCTTTAAGTCGTTGAATTGTACTTTGAACGTCGACCGGAAGCAACAAAATTGTTCAAGGCGCCCCCCATCTAGGGCAGTGAAACCGGCGATGGAAACGTGCTTTCTCTCAGGCACCGAGCTGGTTTGCAAGGTCGTTTCGGGATGACATCTTGGCCACGAATCCCTGACACTTTGGCAGAATCATCCCATTTGATTGGTTATTCCCAGGTGAGCAGCCAGATGTCGGCTTCGGTTTCAGAAAGAGTGAAATAAATCAAGCGATCGTCGTGAGAAACTGAGGGACCGGAGACGTTGTGGGGAGTAGCCGACAGGACTTCCTGATACTGCTTGGACTGAGTGTCCAGCAGGAAGATTTTTCCCTGGTACGAAAACAGGAGCCGCCGGCTGTCACTCAGCCAAACAGGCCCGCCGCCGACATCGGTCACCGGTTGGTATTCTTGAGACTCCAGGGAATAAATGGCGATACCTCCAGCGGAGCCATCCGCCCGCCTGCAGTTGCCGGCGAGCCACTGCCCGTCGGGAGACCATGACTGTACTTGAAAGGTTTCCCTTCCATCCCTGAACTCGGGTAAATACTTTGGGGTCTGCGCTGCGCCGGATCTTTCAACTTCAATGATCAGGGATCGACGTTCATTACCAGCTTCATAGCAGGCTAGCCGCGATCCGTCGCGCGACCAGACGGGATACAGAAGATCCAGGTCGGGCATGTCTGTGAGCGCTTCCAGTCCACTGCCATCTGGCTTGATGACCCAAATCTGGTAGTGCCCGCTTCGATCCGAGTAAAAAGCAATCCACTCGCCCTCAGGCGACCAGCGCGGGCGTCGGTCTCTATAGGGGTCGTCCGTGAGCTGGCGCTGGCCGGTGCCATCACTGCGAATAATGAAGATATCTTCCTGTTTTCCGCTGGACGTGAAGGCTAGCCATTCCCCATCGGGCGAGGGATCTGACCCGCCCCATCGCCTTGAGCCCTGAGTGATCCAAACAGCTTGCCCTGCGAGAGTTTCCTGAGAGGGGTCAAAGGATACTTTCTGCACATTGTCGGACTCCACTCGGGCAGCGTACGCAAGGTGCCGCCCATCCCGGGAAAGGCTGAGGTGATGAGTAGAAACCGACACGCCGCTGGTGACCGCCTCCGGAGTTCCCAGGACTTTTCCCGTTTTCTCCTCAATGGGCACCCGCCACAGGTTCATGCTGCCTCCCCGGTCACTGGAAAAGTAAAGATAGGCTCCATCCGGCGACCAGATCGGATTCCAGTCCAAAGCCGCATCGCTGGTGACCGGGACCGGCTCCCCTCCTTCGGGCGGGATGGTCCAGATGTCTCGCTGGCCCCCTTTCCTGAGGCCCCAATAGGCAATCCGCTCGCCATGGGGAGACCAGTGAGGCTGCACGGCATCCTCTCCTCTTGTCACTTGCCGTTTCTCACCGCTTGCCACATCGACGGCCCACAGCTGGCTGCCCACCAACCAACGAGCTTGGGGCAACCAATTGACATTTTCCATGGCGCAGAGAATCTCTCTTCCATCAGGCGACCACACCGGGTTGTAGCCAAAATCCGTCAGGCGCTTAACGGACTCACCGGTGGCACCCATCACAAAGATGCCCCCGTCCCCTCGCTCAGATCGAAAAGCAATATGCTCTCCGTCAGGGGAAAAGGCCGGCGCGGTATCGGCAGCCTCAGAGTCCCTGGTCAGGTTGATGGGATTTTGCCCTCCGACCCTTTGCAGGTAAATGTCCCAGTTGCCAGAAGCCCTGCTGGTGTAAACCAGCGACTTGCCATCGGGTGAAAGGCTGGGGAAGACTTCCGGACCGGTCTGGTGGGTGAGCTGCGTGAAGGTGGCGTTCTTGAGCGAAGTTGGGCCTTCCTGATGCCCGGTTTCCGGAACTGGTCGCAGCAGAAAGTACCACAACGCCGCCAGGATCATTATTCCCCCGGCAACAACAAAGGCCGCCTTACCACCTCTTGCAGCCCGCCGCAATTTAGGATGGGCTGCGGGAGCAATGGTGGTGGCACGGGCCACTCGTCCCTCATCCGTATCCCGCTTCACGCGCTTCAGGTCGGCCCGCATGTCGGCTGCGTGCTGATAGCGGATTTCACGGTCTTTGTCCAACGCCTTATTGATGATTTGTTCCAACTCAGCAGACAGCTGCGGATTCAAGCGAACCGGAGCGGCTGGAATCTTGTGAAGGATTGCATCAAACAGGGCCGCCGAGGTGTTGCCTTTGAAGGGTAGTATGCCGGTAGCCATTTCGTAGAGCACCACCCCGAAGGAGAAAAGATCAGTCCGCGAATCGACGTCTTGTCCCAGCGCTTGCTCCGGGGACATATAAACCACCGTCCCCAAAGCCACTCCAGGGCTGGTCAAAAGCTCCTCAGCGCTGGCGGCGGTGGGTAACCCCGACACCCCCAACTCTTCCGGTTGCCTCAGCCGTTCAGATGCCAGCTTGGCCAGACCGAAGTCCAAAATCTTTGCCTGGCCGCGCTCGGTAACGAAGATATTGGCAGGCTTAATATCACGATGGATGATGCCTTTGGAGTGGGCCGCCTCCAACGCATCGGCAATCTGAATCGCCAGCTCCAACAGTTCATCCGGCTCAAACGGCTTCCCGCCAATGCGCTGCTTCAGCGTCTGGCCTTCGAGCAGTTCCATCACGATAAAAGGTTGGCCTTCGTGTTCACCAATGTCGTGAATTGTACAAATGTGGGGATGATTCAGCGCCGAAGCAGCCCTGGCTTCACGTTGGAAGCGTTCCAGTGCCTGACGGTCTTTGGAAAACTCTTGGGGCAGGAACTTTAGGGCCACGTTGCGACCCAACCGGATGTCTTCGCCCTTGTAGACCACTCCCATACCGCCGCCACCCAGTTTCTCAAGAATGCGGTAATGGGAAATCGTCTGGCCGATCATCTCACCTCCAGTACCCGGAAAAGGTTATTAGCACATACTAAACTCTCCGGTGTTGAAGCGCAATGTCAACCGAGGATAAGGTTTTTTTCTTTCGCTATTTTCCCTTCAAAATTTGCCTCTGACGGCACATTTACCAGCATGGCGGCGGCCTTCGCTGCGCCAAATCAGGTCTGGTCTCACCTTCGCAGGAGGAAAAGCCCGTCGAGGCTTTAGTTTTGCGAAAGATTTTTTTATTCTTGTGAGAGTCATGGTCAAAACTGCAGGACTTCAAAAAGCAGGAAAGGAGGGTTTGCGTGGAATTCTCGCACATGGGCGTCATCACTGACCAGCCCAAGAAAGACGAAATCTTTGTCGAGGCCACCCGCGTCTGGATTACGAACTTTGCCAAGCACCCGTTTCACGTCGAATGGCTGCGGTTCGAGCCCGACAGCCCTGTTAGTGGCCCCGTGCGGAACCAACCGCATGTTGCCTACCGCGTCGATTCCATCGAAGAGGCTTCCCAGGGGATGAAGGTGCTTCTGGAACCCTTCCGGCCCTTGGAAAACATGCGGGTCGGATTCTATGAGTCGAGCGATGGAGCCGTGATCGAGTTGATGGAGTACCAGGGCGACCCGTTTTAAGTCTGTAGGACCATCAGATCACAGCTTCACTTGAAG
>JALLON010000262.1 GCA_027717925.1 Acidobacteria bacterium AH-259-G07
CGCCTGATGACCTATGCATACTACGGGTATCCCCTGGATTTTTTGCAGAAGACGAAGGAAAGTGTCGAAAAAGTCGTCAAGGCTGATATTCTGCGAGTTGCGAAGAGACATTTGCGCCCTGCTCAAATGCAGATCCTGGCCGTTGGACGAGTACAGGATTTTGATGAACCCCTTTCGGTGTTGGGTCCAGTGAACGAAGTTGACATCACCATTCCCGAGCACTGAGGCAACCGAAGAAGAAGATCGCTTTTAACCAACATTTTCGGAAACTACGTAGGGGTCTTCGCCCCTACGGAGAACTTATGAATAACCCGTCTGAGCGATGAGCCTCTCCACCAGCATTCATGACATCAAGACACTGGTTCTCTCATTTCACTCAGTCATCGTGATCGAGACGGTGGAAGAGGATCGTGTCATCTCCCTTCTGCGCTCGACAGCAGCGCAGCTGGAGATGCCTTTTTTTGAGTGGTCTGTCACGCGAGGTCTGGCGCGCTTTCCCGGCACGACCAGTCTTTATGGGACCGGCGATCCGCTGATTCTTCTCAAAAGCCTGGAGGAACTGGGTGAAGGGATGTTCCTTCTCAAGGACTTCGGGAAGTTTCTGAACGATCCCGCGGTGGCCCGCGGATTTCGAGAGGTCTCGCAGAGGTTTGCCAAGAAACGTTCCACCATCGTAATAACAGGAGAAACAATTCACCTTCCCGCCGAGATCGAGCACGCTGTCGTGCACTATGAGCTCAAACTTCCGGGATGTGATGAGCTGCGTAGGGTTGTTGATGCCCTCGTCCGGTCTTTGAGGACCAGCAGCGGTGTTGAGATTCAACTCAGCTCCGAAGATATGGCGGAGCTGCTGCGTGCCCTGAGTGGAATGACTCTGAATCAGGCCAGACAGACCATCGCCTTCGCCGCTCTCAAAGACGGCAGGCTTTCGCCAGAAGATGTCAAAGATGTCCTGGAACGCAAGGCCCAAATGATTCGTGAGGGGGGACTGCTGGAGTACTTTCCGGTGGAAGACAATCGTTTTCAGCTGGGAGGCTTCGGCCGGCTCAAGAGGTGGCTCGAGCGAGCCAAGATCGGTTTCACCCGCGAAGCTCAAGAACTGAACTTGCCTGCACCCAAAGGGATTCTCATTGTCGGTGTCCAGGGTTGCGGGAAGTCCCTGGCCGCCAAGGTCATTGCCCGCCAGTGGAAGTTGCCCCTCCTGAAACTCGATTCTGGAAGACTTTTCGACAAATACATTGGAGAGTCGGAAAAGAACTTCCGCAAGGCGATTAGCCTGGCCGAGTCTATGGCCCCGGTTATTCTCTGGATCGACGAAGTCGAAAAGGCCATGTCAACCAGTGGAGGTGAGGCGGACGGCGGTTTGAGTCGCCGCCTGTTTGGAGCCTTTCTTACCTGGTTGCAGGAAAAGCAGCATGAAGTCTTCGTGATTGCCACCGCCAACGATCTCTCAATCCTGCCTCCGGAACTCTTGAGAAAGGGGCGCTTCGATGAGATCTTTTTCGTGGACCTTCCCAATGCCGATGAACGCCGTCAGATATTCAAAATTCACCTGAAGCTTCGAAAGCAGGATCCAAAAAAAATTCGATTTGCAGCGGCTGGTGGAAGCCACAGAGGGTTTCAGCGGAGCGGAGATTGAGCAGGCTGTGATCACTTCGCTTTACCGCGCGCTCCATTTGAAACGCCCCCTGGACACGGAACTTCTCCTGAAGGGATTTGCCGAGACGGTTCCCCTCTCCGTCTCCCGTCGGGAGGATATCCAGGGACTCCGTGAAACCGCTCGCAGCCGCTTCGTGAGTGTGAATTAGGGGGCCGGGGGTGTCTTTAAAATTTAAATTTTGGTTTCAAAATTTAAATTTTAAAGACACGGCCCCCTTCTAAAATAAAACTACCCTCCCTGAGACTTTCTGATATGCTTACGCAAAGGAGTTCATCGAAAGCAATGAACAAAGACGTTATCGACATCTCAAACCTTCGCCTACCTAACTTCTCTCCCAAAATGATTCGCATCGGCCTTGGAGCTGTCCTGGGATTGATTCTGATTGTAAGCACCTTTTACCAGATACAGCCGGAAGAGGTCGGCGTGGTCATGCGCTTCGGTAAGTACCAACCTCCCCTCAGGGAGCCGGGTCTGCGAATGAAACTGCCTTTTCTAGATCGCGTTCTCAAGGTGCCGGTGCAGAGGCAGCTCAAAGAGGAGTTCGGTTTTCGTACCGAGGAGCCGGCAATAAGGACCCGCTATGCCCAGGACAGGTTTGCGGATATCTCCGTGATGTTGACCGGGGATCTCAACGTGGCAGTGGTGGAGTGGATTGTGCAGTACCGTGTTTCGGACCCTTATCTGTATCTCTTTAAGGTTCGGAATGTGGAGAGCACATTCCGTGACATGACGGAGGCCGTCATGCGAGCGGTGGTCGGGGATCGCACCGTCACCGAGGTGCTCACCGTGGGCCGTCAGGAAATTGAGAGCACAGTCCAGGAGCAGTTGCAGGAAATGTGCCGCCAGTACGACACGGGCATCACTATTGATCAGGTCGTTTTGCAGGATGTGAATCCGCCGGATCCGGTCAAGCCTTCCTGGGATGAGGTTAACCAGGCACAGCAGCAGAGTGAGCGGTTGATCAACGAGGCGCAGGGTGAATACAACCAGGTGATCCCACGCGCCAAGGGCGAAGCCCAGCAGACCATTCTGCAAGCTGAAGGCTACGCGCTGGACCGCGTCAATCGTTCCCAGGGAGATGCTGCCCGCTTCAATGCCCTGTACCAGGCTTACAGTCGATCCCCGGAAGTCACCCGTCGGCGCATGTATCTGGAAACCATGGAGAGGGTGCTTCCGCGTCTAGGCGGTAAGCTTTTCATAGACAAAGACGCGCAAGGAGTTCTCCCGTTACTTCCCTTGGAGACTTTGCGGGGACTCACTGCAGCGGATGGAACAACCAACAAGAGGGGTGATCAATGAGCAGGAAAACACTGATACTTCTGTCGGCTCTGGCGGCGGGACTGATTCTACTTTCAAGTGCGGCTTTCATTGTAGATGAAACGCAGCAGGTGATCATCACCCAGTTTGGAGATCCCGTGGGGGATGCCATCACCAAGCCCGGCATTAAGTTCAAAGTACCTTTCATTCAAGACGCGAACTATTTTGACAAACGTTTCCTGGAATGGGACGGTGACGCCAACCAGGTTCCCACCAAGGACAAGCGCTTCATTTGGGTGGATACCTATGCCCGCTGGCGCATCACTGACCCCCTCAAGTTCTTCCAACGCCTGCGCGACGAAAGAGGAGCTCAGTCCAGATTGGATGACATTCTGGATGGCGAGACTCGCAGTGCCGTTGCGCGACACGATCTGGTGGAAGTCGTTCGAAGCACTAATCGGGAACCTGACGCCGACTTAATGGAGTCCGAAGAAGAGACGGCGATCCTGGAAAAGGTTGAAAAAGGACGGCAAGCGATCACTCGGGAGATCTTAGAAAAAGCCTCTGCTCGTGCTGCAGATCTGGGCATCGAACTCCTCGATTTACGCTTGAAGCGGATTAATTACGTCGAAGAGGTGCGAAGGGATGTGTTTGCACGCATGATCGCCGAACGCAACCGGATTGCAGAGCGCTTTCGCTCCGAGGGGCAAGGAGAGGCGGCGCGGATCGGCGGTGAGAAAGAGCGCGAATTGAAACGGATTCAGTCAGAAGCCTACCGTACTGCTGAGGAGTTGCGCGGGAAAGCGGATGGAGAAGCAACCGGGATCTATGCGAACGCCTATAATCGCGATCCCTCCTTCTATGCCTTCATGAAGAGCCTGGACACGTACGAAAAGGTGATAGACTCCAATAGTATCCTGATCCTCACCACCGATGCTG
>JALLON010000263.1 GCA_027717925.1 Acidobacteria bacterium AH-259-G07
AATGCCTAAAAAGAAAGTGGACAAGCCGCCATTTGAGGAGTTTAAGAAACGATTCTACTATTACTTCTTTGGCCCAGGAAGCAAACCAGGTGATGAACACTGGGTGGACATAAGAGACAGCAAACTCAAAGAACTGCTCCATAGATACTGGACGGACCCAAAATTACCAGGTCCAGATGAGCTAATCTCCATCGTTAAATTCAAGAGTGCAAGCGACTACTCAGCTAATACAGAGGACGAGTCGGGAAGACTCTGGTTGGTTAATGAATTAGAAAGGGCGTTCAAGATGGCGCGAGCTGAGTGCTGGTATTTGGAAGGGAAGGTCGTACCTGTAAGTGAAGAACGATGGAATGACTCGGAATTAGAGAAAGAAAAGTTAGAGAAACCTCTGGAAAGACCGACAAAGTTTAACCCCCAAAAATATGGCGGGAGGGAACTGTGCATCGTGGTTTCTTACAACAAGGCGGGAGAGCGCAAACTAGCAAAGCTGGCAAAGATACTGACACACAAAGGAAAAATCACTTATGAAAACGAATATGAAAATCCCATAACCTGGTACGACGACAAACCAAGTGGTTTTAAACAACACGCGCACAAGTTGAGAAAGAAGGCTAAAGAGGCAGAGTGGTGGGATTCCATCCCGGCGGACTATTACCACAAATACATATAAGCTATTGAGGTCTCCCATTGAGTCTCCCAGAAGTCTCTCAAGAGTCTCCTCACCCATGAAAGTTATCTCCGTAATGCCGTTGCCGTAAGGGCATTTGCGGACTGAACGCACACCAGTTTCTACTCTTCAGGAAACGATTATTATTCTATAAGTCCTGTGTTTGCAATATTTAGCTTGATTTACATCTCATCTTGTGGTAGTCTAGAACAGTAATTCTTCATCGGTCTTCCAAGGCTGGTGAGGAAGAGGAGTTTAAAATGAAAGTATCTCAGGAGTTTTTGATTCGGTTGAAGCTTAACGCACTACCGGCCTACAAGATTGCCCAACAAGCAGGTGTGCAGCCGAATACTTTATCCAAGCTGATCAACGGGATTGAGCCTGTTAAACCCGATGATCCCAGAATCTTGAAGGTAGCCAAAGTTTTGGGCCTGAGTAAGCAAGAAGTGTTTGAAGAGGCTACAGAAACAGGTTGAAGAAGAGAGGCTGTTCAATTACTACTTGAACAGCCCCCAACCTGCAAAAGTTAGTAAAGCAGGTTTCATTTTGTCATTGACATCTTAACCCACCTTACTAACTGCTGCAAACTTTTTTTCATCCTACCCGACCGGGGTCTGTCTCGGCCAGGTTAGGAAGGAGGAATTGACCATGCTGATCTTGAAGACAGTTGATCACGATATGAGTCTAGATGTGCTTTTTTACCCAGGTAAAACGCCTGTTGTCGAGAGAAAGCCCAAAAAACGCGCTGGGGGACACCCGAAAGGCTTTCACGCACTTCTGAGGCGATTCTAGGGCTTTATGGAAAACTGGGCACTTGGGAGAAGGTGGCGCGGGAGTTGGGTTTGACCCCAGCCTTGGCCTGGAAGGTCGCGCATGGCCGATTGAACAGTCCAAAAGCGCACAAAGCTATAAAGGATCACATGAGGGTAAGTCGCAGTTCGGATCGCACATTTTTGAGAATCATCCAGGAATGCGCAGTGCCTTGGTTGAGGGAAAGAGAAAGTGCCGGAGGTGAGTCATGACAGTAGAGTTTATGCGGAAAGAATATGAGGCCAAGGCAGCAAGTGCAGCAGCTCCGCCTGAGCATCTGCCGGCTGATCTACAGAAGCACCTGAAGGCAAGCGGTTGGTCCATTCCTCACAAAGGGTTCCTCAAAGATTACTTAAGCTGGGCAGTTCCCCGCACTGAGGCTCCTTTGGGCTTTCATCTGGCTAGTGCATTGACTGTAGCAGGAGCCGTCCTGGGGAGAAAGTGTCAGATCCAGCCGGGCGGTCTCCCTCTTTATCCCAACATCTATGCTGTGTGTGTAGGTACTAGCACTCGGGTCAGGAAGAGCTATGCAATCAGCATGGTAAAGCAGATTCTTCAGAGGGTAAAGCCGGAGCCGGAAGTGATCATAGTAGAAGGTCTCCGGTTTGTGAAAGCGAAGAGTAGTTACTTCCTTGCAGATGATGGCACTCCTCAAGGGCTTCTCAGGGAGCTTCGCAACAAGCACAGCGGGATTAAAGTCTTTCAGGAGTTCGGAAACTTCTTGCAGCAGACCAAACAGAAGGACTATATGGGAGGCTTCGCTGGCCTGCTGACTGAGCTTTATGATTGTCCGCCCTCTTTCAGCAAGCAGCTGGCTAAACAAGAGGATAGCTTCACAATCGAGGAACCTTTCCTCTGTATCCTTGGAGCCACTACCAGGGAATGGCTGCTAGCGGGAATAGATGAGACTGACATCCGAGGGGGTTTCCTGCCCCGCTTTCTACTCTTTCCTGGAGAGAAGACAAGCCCTATACCCATTACTCCTCCACCAGATGAGAGAGTTGAGGAGCAGCTGGCTAGGCAACTGACTGAGCTGTCTAAGATCTCAGGCATTTTTGGCCCTACAGAGGAAGCCAAGCAGGTTTATACAGATTGGTATTTGAGGAACTACACGGAACCTGAAAAGCCTGGCATGGATTTGCTCTCTGCCTACTGGGGCCGCTTGGAGAGCTATGTCTGGAAAATTGCTTTCATCTTTGAGGCCACAGCTGATCCAGACTTGGAATCAATCTCTGCTGATTCAGTCCGGTTGGCAATCAGTTTTGTGGAGCGCCTCAAAAAGAATCTCAAGCCGCTCATCCAGAACGAGCTTCAACCTAACCCGCTTGCCAAACTTCTGGAGAGGGTTCGGCGAATGATCCACAAAGCAGGTCCTTCAGGAATCGCTAGAAAGTACTTGCTCAAAAACAGCCATTTAACCAGCAGGCACTTGGACATCGTCATCAAGACGCTTGAGGAGACAGAAGAGATCGTGGAAGAACAGGAGCAATCGGGGAAGAGGGTATACAAAGCCAAGGAGTTCGCTGGCTCGCAAGGAGTTCGCAATGGGTTTTGCGAAGTGTAAGTCTATGAAAAGAAGACACTTAACTAGTAAGTTCGCTAATTCGCAGCACCCTGTATATCCAAGATTCCGTATCGGGCTTCTGTTGTGTGTAGATACGACTAGTTGCGAACTGCGAATTTCTGGTCGAAGTGGCTCTGTAGCAATCACTTATAGTTCGCACTGCCATTTGCGAACTGTGCGAACTCAGGTACAGAGGGGTCCTCATTCGTGCTTCGCCCTCGCTGCGGGGCAGACTCTTTACCGCCTGATGAAACCATCGCTTGAGGTATCACCCCTCGACGGAACCGCTTTGGCACGGCAGTTTCAATTCTCAGCTCTGAGGAGATTGGAAACCTCTCATCTGAGACCGACGATGACTGGACCGACCAAAACAGAGGACCGTCGGGGGATGAAACTTCAGCGCAGCATGCCTATCGTCGGGGTAGAGAGTTTCCCCGCAGCCCCGCAGGGGCGAGGACTGGTTGAACCGCACAGGACATTGATCCAAGTCAGAGGGCTTCATCGGGCGAGTTGGGGTGCGATATGGGGTTTGGTTGATAGTTTATGAGTTATCAAATAGCTCAAGAACCATTACTGACAGCGCCACAGATTGCTGAGATGCTGAATGTTCAGATTTTCATTGTTCTGGAGGTAGCAAAGTGAGGAAATTCTGGGGCGTTAAACAACTAGCTGCACATCTCGGCGTTCCGCTGACGTGGATCTACGAGCGCACACGTTCAAATGGTCCCGAGACCATCCCCCACTTCAAACTGGGGAAGTACATCAGATTCGCTCCGGAATCCATAGCATTTCAAGAGTGGCTAGTAC
>JALLON010000264.1 GCA_027717925.1 Acidobacteria bacterium AH-259-G07
CATTGGGATCGTCATAGTTTGTCTCTCTCATACTTGGCACGCACAACAGTCTTGATTCCACCCCGAGCGTTGAAGTCGCCGATCACTTCACAGCGAATCGGCTCGCAGGCCGCCACGATATCATCGAGAATGGTATTGGTGACGTGCTCGTGAAAGATCCCCTGATCCCGATAGGAGAACATGTAAAGCTTCAAAGATTTGAGCTCGATGATTTTCTGATCAGGCACGTAGTTGATGTGGATGGTCCCAAAGTCGGGTTGCCCAGTTTTGGGACAAACCGCCGTAAATTCGGGGCACTTAATATTGATTTCATACTCCCACCCCGGGTATTGATTGGGAAAAGTCTCTAATTTCGAAGACATGATTCACCAACTACGCATTTGGATTGGTTATTATATTACAGAAGCTTGTGAGCATTTGAGCTATTGAGCAGCTCGAGGCTTGAAAGCTCGACAGCTGCTCAAAAGCTCAACAGCTTAAACCATGCTCGACGTTATTGATCTAACGCGAAAACTTGTGGACATACCCTCTGTTACCGGCCAGGAAAAAGAGGCGGGCGAATTTCTATACGACCTCTTACAAAGGGAAGGCTGGGATTGTCTTAAACAGAAGGTGACCTCTGATCGCTTCAACGTCTTGGCCACCCGCGGGAAGCCGGCCATTCTCCTCACCACCCATATGGACACGGTACCTGACTTCTTCCCTTCGATGGAAGATGAGAAGTTTGTCTATGGCCGGGGCGCCTGTGACGCGAAAGGGATTGCCGCTGCCATGATCTGTGCTGCGCAGGGATTGCTTCAGGAAGATTTCACCGACGTCGGATTGCTGTTCGTGGTGGGGGAAGAGACCGACAGCGCCGGCGCCATCAAAGCCCAAGAGTTGAATCTTGACTGCTCCTTCTTCATCAATGGAGAACCCACTGACAATCAACTGGTCATTCGCCACAAGGGAATGGTCTACGCTCGCCTTTGTGCGGAGGGTGTGCCGGCTCACTCCGCTTATCCGGAAAAAGGCGAGTCAGCCATCGATAAGCTGATTAGCATCTTGAACAGCTTGAAGCAAACCGCTTTCCCTGCCGATCCTCAGCTTGGGCAAACATATTTAAATATTGGAAAAATCGAGGGTGGAAAAGCGGCTAACGTATTGGCAGACTCCGCAGAGGCCGAGATTCTCATTCGCACGGTCTGTGAAAGCCGGCGCTATCTGGAGATCTTGGATCAGGTTGTAGGGGATCAGGGCCGGCTGCAGGTGGTAAAAACTAGCGAGCCCCAAGAAATGGAAGCAGTTGAAGGTTTCTCCACCAAGGTTGTCGGTTATGGAACCGATATACCAGCCCTGCGTCCTTTGGGAAAGCCACTGTTGTTCGGGCCAGGTTCAATTTTTGAGGCCCACACTGCGCGTGAAAAGGTTTCCAAACAAGAGCTGGTTGATGCGATCGGCCTGTACCAGAGGCTAGTGAGGGCGCTGCGCGCCAGAACAATAGAGCAATAGATATATTCAGGAGCCAGGAGCCAGAAGCAGAATTCAGAAGCCAGAATCCAGAAGGAGTGCTCTATGGAGCTGTGAGCTATTGAGTCCTTGAGCTGTTGAGCGACTATTGAGCGGGCAAGTAACCGATCAAACCTCAAGCTGCGCAAAGCTCAAAACCTCACAAGCTCAAAACTCAAAACAGCCAATTCTGAATTCTGAATTCTGGCTTCTGAATTCTGGCTTCTGAATTCTGAATTCTGGCTTCTATCTGCTCAAGTAGAGGACATAGTTGTGGAAAGAACGAAAATCAGGAAAGTATTCGTCGTGGGGCAGCTGTTCGCGAAGCTGGGGATTTTGGAAACCAGCACCTGCCAGAACAACAGGGATGCGGTAGCTGTCGGCAGCTTCGGACAGAGACTCAAATTCCTGGCAAATTGACATCTTTGGATTTGAGGAAACCACACAGACCAAATTCACAGGTTCCTCTTTGACTATTTCGGCCATTGCAGGGAAGGGCACATTGCCGCCCAGGTTCAGGCAGTCCCAACCTTCGACTTCGAGAATTCGAGAGATAGCATTCACGGAGATTGTGCAGAAATCATCCGTTGATGCACAGAGTCCTGTTTTTCCGTTCTGACGGCGACGGATTAGTTGAGGAAACAGAAAAGACATCGCCTCCTCCAGGTTGTGCCTGAGAAGTCTTTCCTGGCCGAGGGTCAGATCGCCATGGTGAAGGGCTTGTTGACTGCTCTTAAGGATGGGAACCAAGACTTCGTCGTAAAGATCCACAAGTCCCATACCTCGGATGTAAAGGCGCTCCAGCAAATCCTTGATGCGATTTCGCTGGTTTTGAATGGCCAGGTAATGAACCAACTGGCGAACCTTCTGGAAGTTTTTTCGATTCAGCGAGTCTTCGATCTCGGGGTCTTCCCATTGTTCGGTGGTTAGCAAACCTGTAGCGTCAAAACCGCGCTTTCTTTGAAAGCTACAAATATCTTCGAGGTAAAACTTTCGATGTCCGCCAGGGGTCCGATAACAGTAAAGTTCGCCAGCGTCAGCCCAGCGCTTAATGGTCGATTCACTGACGTTCCACATTTGAGCCAGTTCACGAGTTGAAAAGTTGCGCTTACTCGTCATGCTTCCAGTAAATTAGTTGAGGAATTCACCCAGCCTCACCGGTGTTCCCTGTGAAGGGATACACTCGATCATAGGTTGTATTCTAGGAGAAGTCAATGGACAATCTGCAACAATCTGCAAAGAATTGCAAAGAATCTGCAAAGAATCTGCGCTTTCTTACAGCGCCTTGAATGACGCGCGTTTTCTCCCCCTTTTTCCAGCCCCTTTTTCGAAAAATGGTTATTAATTTGATTCCCATGGAGCGATTCCAGGCACCGAAAGGCGCAACAGGACTATCACTTCGGTCATCTGGTTGTTTGATTGTGTTCGTTTTCCAACTGGTTTCGCGCAAGGAGGTTGACTATAGTTGTGCCCGGGAAATACAACATGCAACGAAGCCTTTTGCTGTTCATCCTTGTTGCCATATCGGTGGGTGCTTTACTCACATGCTCTGTCAGAGATCCCCGCATGTTGGAAAAAATTCCGGTGATTGAGAATCCGCCGTTTATGGCCGCCCAGGACGCCACTTTTCTGAAAGATGATGAGCTGGTGTTGGGAGTTATCGTGGGCGGGCAAGCCAAGGCCTATCCCATTCGAATCTTGAATCAATACGAGATCCTGAATGATCATGTCGGAAACCGATCGGTCTTTGCCACCTGGTGACCGCTCAGTGGATCGGGCGTCGTGTACGACCGAGAGGTAGATGGAGAGGAGCTGACATTTCGATTTCATCCGGATCTGTATGAAGACAATCTGTTGATTCAAGATTTGGAAACGAAAAGCAAATGGTCACAGTTGGCAAAAAAGGCGATCGACGGTCCGTTGGAGGGAGCAAGGTTGACGGCCCTGCCGGCGCTGCAGACTACTTGGGGACACTGGAAGAGCCTTCATCCTAAGACACTCGTCTTATCCACGGAGCTGGGGCTGAGCGACGAATTTTATGAATATCGAACCCATTTTAGCGGGGGTCGAAAAATTATCCGGGGACTTTCTGCTCTTGAGGTCGTCCTCGGTATTGACTTTGGGGATGTTCAAAAGGCCTATCCTTTTTCTCAATTAAAAAAGACAGATGGCCAGATTGAAGATATAATTAGCGGCCGGCCAGTCACGGTGCATTTTGATACCGAAGCAAACAGTGCCTATGCTGAGGATTCAAATGGCCAGTTGATTCCCGCTGTGACGGTGTACTGGGAAAGTTGGTTAAACTTTCATCCCAATAGCAAGATCTTCGTGGCAAAGCGCTGA
>JALLON010000265.1 GCA_027717925.1 Acidobacteria bacterium AH-259-G07
CGATGTTTTCACGAGTGCTATATTGAGACCATCCGTAATCCATAACGTCCGAGATGAATGAGGTGCGAGAATATTTTTAACCGCAGCAAAAGCGCGCTATATCGAGGGACTCTACTTAGCACGCCGCTACAGCTGCTTGATGGGGAGATCCCATTGAATACAATGTTATGCCGCGAAATAAATAGAGAAGGAGAACAATCAATGCTTCAGCGAATCTTAGACGGCCGCACCGACCTGGTTTTCGACTATCTGGCAGAAGGTCACGCCGCAGCCTCGGTAGATCAGCAGGGAAGGCCCTTAATCGTATGGTGTGCGTATCACGGTGACGTCAGCGCGGTTCGATACCTCCTGGCCAACGGCGAGTCACTGGAATCGCTGGGGGAGAACTTTGATCTGCACGGCGCCGCCTTTCATGGACACTGGCAACTCTGCCAGTTCCTCATTGACAAAGGCGCCGACGTGAATCATCCCCTTCCGGATACCGGCGAGACGCCGCTGCACGCGGCCTTGTGCAAAGCGAATCGCCCTGTCTACGATCACGTCATCGAGATCCTGCTCACGAGCGGGGCAGACCCGAACCGCGTGACCAAGCCTTCCGTTGAGACAAGCGGATTCATGCGGGATTGCAGAACGAAGGCGGAAACACCTCTGCATCGGGCCGCGGCATTCGGCTCTGAGAGAAGCGTACAGCTTCTCCTGGATGCCGGCGCAGCCCGGGAGGTGAAAGACATGAACGGCGACTCTCCGCTGACGTGGGCGAGTTGGCACCTGCGCCCAGCGTCTATCCTGAGGAAACTGTGTTACGGTGACTTCTCCATTCACCCGAACAACTCCTCAACTTACGACCATGGCATCGGCTGGAGCCAGATCGATCCGCATGCGCTTGGGAGGCCTCATGTCTAGCGGGGCACCGGTGCTGCTCCCGTTACGCCGGGCTGTAGCGTTCGACAAGCGGTGCTGCGGCATAACAACGGCATGCAGCGGACGGCGCTAAGCGCCGCCGCTGATGCCGAAGCCCTTAGACCGAATCATTTTGAGTGACGAAAAGAAGGCACGGAAGAAAGAAGTGATGGTGCGAATTCAAGCGGTGCAGGCCATCTTGAGGCGGTGGGATCCGATCGAGGTTGAGCCGGGCAAATTGGCGCCAGCTGACGAGTACGACAGCTACGCACCCACAATTGTGTCGATGGTTGCACAGGGCTGTTCGGCTGAACAACTGTCCAACCATCTGGAGAAGCTCCGAATAGACGTGATCGGTCTGGAGGCCGCTCCTGAATGTGACGCTGACACGGCAAATGAGATCATTGCCGCCTTGCGCAGTGAGGCGGTCTAACAAGGCGATGCAGTCGGACGCGGCTTCTCCGCGCCGCTGATCGCCGAACCGTTAGACATCAGAAGAAACGAAGCAGTGGGGAATAACGTATAATAAGGGCACATAGCGGTCCTGGACGGAGACCCAACCATGAAAGGTGTTCAGTTCATAGTCGACGATAAGGGCGAAAAAACCGCGGTTTTGATTGATCTCAGCAAGCACGCCGAGCTTTGGGAAGACTTCTACGATCGGGCGTTGGTCGAGTCCCGCCAAAACGAACCCAGAGAGCCCTTAGAATACGTCAAGAGGAGACTCACCCAGCGCAGTCGGTCTGATGGCTGAGTATTCGATTGTTTTCGCTCGCTCGGCAAGAAAGGAACTCGAGATGACTTTATATAAGAATTCGAAAGATAGATGGGGCTGTTCTACCCAACATTCGGTGTTGGGTAGTGAAGCTATTCGGATTTCCGAAACTCGTCGACCCAGCTTTGATACATGGAATCAAGCTGCCGAACTATCTTCGGGAACTTTGCTGCCAGGTTGATGGTCTCCGTTTTATCGTGCCGCATGTCATACAGTTCCCAGGGACTGTTGTGATCCGACACTAACCTCCAGTGCCCGTTTCGTACAGCCTTACCTTTCCCATATTGCCAAAAAAGAGGCCCGCGCTGAGCCGGTGCTTCATTTCGGAATATCGGGAGCAGGCTCCGACCTTGCATGGGCGGGATTCTCTGTCCATTAAACTCATCGGGATACTGAGCGTGTGCGGCCTCCACCAGGGTAGGCATAAAGTCGATGAAGTGGCTTACCTCGTGGCTGATTCTGTTTTTGCCTTCAATTCCATCAGGCCACCAAGCAATCATGGGTGTGCAGGTTCCGCCTTTATGGCTGTCAACTTTAAAGTACCTAAAGGGAGTATTGCTCACATTGGCCCATGACCTGCTGATTTTGGTCCAGCGGGTCAATGAGCCGATCTCACCGGTCGTTGTGGCTCCGGGATTATAACGATCGGGATTTGGCTCTCCCCCCGCCGAGCAGCCGTTGTCGGAGGCAAAAAGCACCAGGGTATTATCCAACTCCCCCATCGTCTGAAGCTTGTCCAACACTTTACCGATATTCTGGTCTATCCGATCGACCATCGCCGCATAAACAGCCATGATCGTGTCCTGTCTCTCTTTTTCTTCCTTGCTCAGGCTTTCCCAATCGCCATAGGTCGGATCGGACAGGGGGAAAGTCTCATCTATCAGAGCCATCTGTCTTTGTTGCTCATAACGGGCTTTACGGATAGCTTCATAACCCGCCATGTATTTCCCGCGGTACTTGGCAATATCTTCCGGCCAGGCCTGAAGAGGATCGTGCGGGGCGGTATAAGCCAGGTACAAGAAAATTGGCTTTGCCTCATCCTCATATTCCTCTAAGAACTCCAGGGCGTACTTGGTGAAATAATCAGTGGTGTAGAAGTCCTTTTCCGTAGGTGTGTAGGGTGCAAACACTCGATCATCAAAGCACCATGTGCGGGGAAAGAAGTGGCCGGTCTTGTGGGCCGGCACACCCTCTCCCTCTCTTCTAAGACCTGGATTAAAATGGTTGCTGGCACCGTCGCGTAAGCCATAGTAGCGATCAAAGCCGCGGTGAACTGGATTCTCCTGACCGTGGTGTTTCCCAGCCATCAGGGTCCGGTAACCAGCCGCTCTTAGGACCTCGCCGAGCGTGACACTATTCTTGAAAGAGCCCGGCTTGTCATTCATCCCGCACTGTTGTGCATATAGGCCGGTCAGCATGGATGCGCGCGAGGGGAAGCACTTGGCCGTGTTGTGAAACTGGGTGAAACGGATTCCTTCAGCAGCCAGGCGATCCAGATTCGGTGTACTCACTTCACCACCATAGGCACCGATATCTGACCAACCTAAATCATCGGCCAGAATGAGAAGGATATTCGGTTTCGCCGGGAGGGAGCTTTCAGCTGTCAACGAACCCAGCATCGGAGCTGCCTGCGAACTTTGAACCAGGAGCATCCCTAAAAGCCCGATAGCAAGTACTCCCTGAAGTACGTCCAAAGTGAGCTGCAAGGCTTTGTGCGCTGGTGAAGCTTGCCGATGTTTCATCTTTCCATTGGGTTTCTGGGTTTCGAGTACAAGCTTCAACTATAACCCATTCCGCAAAATCTTTCTAAATGATAAGCCTACAGGGAAGAGGCCTTCTTGGTTTCTACCAAAAAAAACTTGATACTGACGGATCTCCGAGGGCCCGAGCCGATCCGGCGATTGGCCAAAGTACTGGGTGAACTTCGCCACTCGCTGCACGTAGATGTCAATCGTCCGCGGAGAGTAGTTGCGAATCCGCAGGTCTTCGATCATCGTAAGATGGTCATGACAGACTCCTTTCGTGAGGTAAGGGTTGATGGTTTGGCACCAATACCTTGCCTCACAGGGAGTCTGTTGGCTGGCCATGACATCAACCGGCATGTCGGCAGCGCAGTCTGACGGTCAATGGTGGCTGAGGCCCGTAAGGATTCC
>JALLON010000266.1 GCA_027717925.1 Acidobacteria bacterium AH-259-G07
TGGACAGGATGCTGATGAAGACAATTTTGGGCGCAGTTTTTGTGATTTTGGTCTTGGGCTGGGGGGTCGTGCTGGCTCAGGACGAAAAGAGAATTCCGGAGAAACCGACCCATCTGCGGGCTTTTACTCGCTTTGATGGTGCAACGGCCGTGGCCGAACTCTCCTGGCACGATGAGTCCGATAACGAGCTGAGCTTCGAAATTTTGCGTTCTGATAATGGGAAAGAGTTCCGCGTCGTGGGGATGGTGGGAGCCAATACCATGAAATACGACGACAAGGTGGGCAAGTATATTACCGGTGCTTTCGCTTACAAGGTCCGAGCCTTCAATGAAGCGGGTCGGAGTGAAGACTCCAATATTGTCTCAGTGTGGTTTTAGGGGGTCTGACCCCCTTTCCTCAAGGTCTGACCCCCTTATTCCATCGGGCGGCATGTTCGTGCCACCAGACCTCCCAGCGGTCAATGGACCTTTCGCTCTCTTCTTGACGACTCATCGGATCATAGCCGAAATTCTCGCCCGAGATCTGGCGAAGCAGGTCTCTCACCTGGGCTTTTAAGAAAGCAGGTCCGGGCTCTTTGAGAAGCTGAATCAGGCGGTGGATACCCTCTTTGTGTCCTAGATGGAGCAGCGAGGAAGATGCATAGTAACGCATCCAGGGATCTTCGGTATTATCGCAGACAATTGTCAAAATGGGGATGGCTTCAGAAAATCCAAGCTCTCCCAGGCGCTGCACGACTCGCTGATCGAGTTCAATTTGACCGTCTTTCAAGCCTTGTTTCAAGACCTCTTGATTCTCGTTTAGCAGTGCAAGAGCATTTTGTGAGGGTCTATCTTCCCTCTTCAAATCTTCCAATGCTTGCAGTACTCTCGCCAGGCTGGTCTCTTCAGGAGTCTCAAGGTGCGACACCGGGGGACGGACCTGCGTGGCAAGCACCAGGAAAAGCACGACAATGAGAGTGCCTACGCCAACCCGAGCCAGCGCCCTACCTTTTCGCTCTGTTCGGACGAGGTATTGCACGATCGCGGCGAGGATCAAGAAAGCACCAAAGCTGCAGACGATAGAAGGCCCGCTCGGAAAGTCGAATTGATAGGAGAGCAGAAGACCCATTGAGCTCACCACCGTTCCCGAGACCCAGCCGATGATCAATCTGGTGCCAATTTTCTTGGAATAAAGCACGCCGATGACGGAGGGGATTATGAGGAAAGAAAACACCAGCAGCACTCCGGCAATGGCCACCGAAGAGGTGATGACAAACCCGAATGACATGTAAAATAGGAAATCCCACCAGCGTACTGCCAGACCTCGACGTTCAGCTTCTTCGGGCTCTATCGAAATCAACAGGAACTTGTCGCGAAAAACGACATGGAAAACACCGATTGCAGAGTAGATCAGTAGGGTCTTCCAGATGGTGGACCAGCTCACCCAGAGAATGGCGCCGCTGAGCATCTCTGCAACGTGTTCAGCCCCCTGGGGAGCACGATCAGCAATTAGTATGGCGGCCGAAGATGAGACAGCGAAAACAATTCCAATGAGAGCCTCTTGTGGCACCCGCTGGTCCTTGAGACGGCTGATAGAAAAGATGGCCGCGCCGAAAAAGGTAAAGCCGAGCGAGTAAAAGTAACCGGTCTGAGAGGCAGGATCGAAACCCACCAGGAAGGCAAAGGTCGATCCCAGCGCAGCTATCTGAGCGAGTGCCAGATCTACAAAGATGACCCCCCTAGAGACAACGTGAAGCCCGAGGTAAGTGTGGATTCCCGTCAAGATCAGGCAGGCCACAAAGGGGGGGAGCATGATTTGGACTATTTGTTCCATCTCTGAAGCTCAGCGTCTTAGCAGGATGGTCCTTACCCTCACTTACAATCCGCGAACGCGGACTTCAGTGCCCGAATCCAGATGTCGAACAAGTCAAAATAGGTGTGGACTTCCTCTGTCCCGCCTACCGAAAGTGGCACGATGAGCGCTTTAGCCCCGGTTTTCTCCTCGATCATTCGAGGAATGTTCTCGTCGAACTGGATAGCTGCAAGGATGGCTTTGATACCGAAGGCTTGGATTTTCTCGATGAGCTCAACCACATGGCGGGCACTTGGAGGAATCCCGGGCTTGTATTCCACATAGTCGGCGATCTGAAGGCCAAAGCGGTCAGTGAAGTAGATCCAATTCTTGTGATAGGCAATGATCAGCTTGTTTTTTAGGCACTCCACTTCCTTGAGCCAGCCCCCCAAATAGCTTCTCAGAGACTCGCCACCGAATTGATTCTTATCCAAGAACTCATCCAGTTGTTTGTTTCGTGTGAGCTGCGCCAATTGGTCACCGCCTACCAGCTTGACCAGGTCAGCGCCATAAAGCCGCCGGTAGATCTCTGACTTGAAGGCCTGGAAGTTCTTTTCGTAATAGGAGCTGTTCCGTGGATCGACTTTCGTTAGGCCAATCAGTATGTTTTCAGCGACTTGAATGCCCTTGAGCGGGTCGGTATGGATGTGTGGATTGCCGTAGATGTGGATGTCGCCGGCGGCTCTGTTGGGATTTCGAGGTACCTGTAAAAAAGTCATCCCTCGGGAGACACTCACGTAACCTGGCTCTGCTTCGCGTATCTTACGGTTGCGGGACTTGTCGATCAAAGCGGGAACCCAAAGTTCCAAGTCCATTCCGGTAGTAAGAAACAGATCCGCCCCGGCCATTTCCCGAGCAAAGCTTGGTTTGGCTTTCACAAAGTGTGCATCCTGATAGCCCTTGGCGATACTCGTAACCTCAACCTTATCTCCCCCCACATATTCGGCGATCGAGGCGTAGTCCGGCAGACTGGAGACAATTTTCAATCGATCGTTGGCAGCAGGGAGTGGAGGAAGAAAGGTCAATGCCAACAAAAATTTGTAAATGTTTCGTGTCATTTTATTTTCCTCTCAGTAGGCCTCGTGCTTGTGCGGACCGAGAGACCAGGTAAATTGAAGGAAGAATCGATTCTCATCCTCTTCGAAATTTGGATTTAGAAAGTCGTACTGGGCGCGCAGCCGCACCCACTCACTTTGCCAGAAGGTCACATACGGGGAAAGAGCCCACTGATTCTGGTCTTGATCCTCAAGCGTTTGACCGAATTGATAGCGCAAGCCGCCATACCAGCGCCGGCTGAGCTGATATTCACCGTAGGCGTACATTCCGAAAACGTCGCCTCCTGGCCAGCGGTCTCGAGCGTTGTAGAAGAGCTCGGTGCGCAGCTCTAGAGAACGGTAAAGTGCTCGCTGCAGCGGCTCCCAGCGGTAAGAGAGATCCAGTCCCAGAACCGTCGAGCGATTTTGCTCGTCGATGTCCCAATGGGAAGTGGCTGCGGAAAGACCCCACTCAAAATAGGCGTTTTCCGTAAGGTCGTAGTAGTTCAATAGCCGTCCAATGTAGAGCGGGTCACCGAAACCCTTCCCCGAAAAAGCGAGATCGTTGGAATTGTTGATGACTTCAAAAGAGATCTCGTTGGTATGGGCCCAGGGAAGGCGTGGAGGCAACCAGGTGAGGGACAAGCCTTCTCCGATCAGTCCTTCCTCTCCGAAGAGGGTTTGGGTGGGAAGATCGCGGTCCGCCCAGGGAAGGGCATGCTTGTGAAAGCGATTCAGCTTGCCGAAATTGGTGTGAAACCGGCCCACTTTTAACCCCAGGCTTCCGGGCAGCGATTCCCAGGTGAGATAACCTTCTTCCAGGTCAAACTCCCCCTCTTCAAAGGTGACAAAAAACTTGGCCATGCTGTAGGGATCCAGCGGATGCTGAACGGCCATCTCAAAACCATCAAAGTTCAAACGGTTAAATTCTTCATCCCCGGCCCGATCGCTGAAGCGCAGC
>JALLON010000267.1 GCA_027717925.1 Acidobacteria bacterium AH-259-G07
GTTTTCTTCTCCGGGACCATAGGTAAAAACAACCGGAAGCCCCAATTCTTCCTGAATACGCAAGGAAAGTTGGGCATAATTTTGAGCCGGCCAAAGTTTTGTGACCCAACCCGCGCCGGGGTTGATAAGAACAGGGTCTACGATACCAAACCGGCGCAGCTGCTCCTGTGCGTAGTGGACCGCTTCTGAAGGAATACTCAAAGGTATCAGGGGGCTTGTTCCGTTCTCACGACAACCTAGAAATCGGGCCAGCTGGAGACTAATTTCAATGGCATGGCGCCGGGAACCGCCGTCGCCCATGACCGTTTCAGAATAAAAATGGCATGCGGCGGGTTCTCTGGATCGCTCTGGGGCAAAGCCGATGACTCGCCGCGCTCCAGAGAGCTTCGCCAGCACCGCCGATTTCACCAGGCCTTGGAAATCCAGTGCAATATCAAAGCTCTGGTGGCGCAGGGACTGAACCAGTCCAATGCTCTCATGAAATGAAAGAATTTTGCGTCGCCATTTCTTCGTATCGGCAAGCCAGACATGTGAGATGCCCGGAACATGGCATAGGAGGTTGTCGTAAGGGGGCTCCGTTAGCCAATGGATGATTGCGTTGGGGAGATGTCGGGAGATTTGTTGCTGGGCAGGGATCGTGTGTATGATATCACCCAGCGAACCCAGCCTAACGATCAAAATCTTCTGATGTGCACCGCTGGATTCGCTCATTTTGCCTTATCAATACTCATCTTTCCGGTCGCCCGGGGAGTAACGCGCGTCTTTTCTCCGATCCGTCGCAGATAGTCTCGAGTCGAGTGATCTTTTGAATCTCCGACAATGGCGATTGTGCCTCCGTAAGAGAGGACTGTATCCCTTTCCGGAACAGTCTCCGAGGTGTAGTCTGTGCCCTTGGCGTGGACATCAGGCTTGAGCTCGGCTAGGACCTGATCCGCCCTAAGATCATCGAATACTACAATATAGTCTACACACTCCAGTGCTGCCATAATTTCAGCACGCTCCTGTTGGTCCATTAGGGGGCGCCCTGGTCCCTTGATCGCTCGAACCGACTTGTCTCCATTTAATCCTAGCACGAGAATGTCTCCGAGAGCACGGGCGGCCTCAAGGTAGCGAATGTGTCCGACGTGCAGGAAATCGAAACAACCGTTTGCGAACACCACGGTTTTGCCGTCCTCCTGCTGGCGGCTCACGATCTGTTTGATCTGTGGAAGCGCTTTAATCTTGTGGGACACGGATCACACTGATTTTATCGGATCTTCACGGATATTTTGTATCACCTGGGACACGGATCACGCTGATTTTATCGGATCTTCGCGGATTTCTGTATTACAAAATCACGGATGATCTTCGACTGCCTGGCGCAGTTCGGCCTGGGACACTGTGGCGGTCCCTCTTTTCATGACGACAATACCTCCCGCGCAGTTAGCCAGCCGTGCCGCCTGTTGGAAGGATCCTCCAGCCGCCAGAGCGGTGGTGTAAGTCGCAGTCACCGTATCACCGGCTCCAGTAACATCAGCTACTTCATCGGTTCCGTAAATAGGGATGTGCGTGATGCCATCCTTTACAAAGAGAGACATTCCCAGCTTCCCTCGAGTCACCAGTAGGGCTTGCAATTGCCACTCTTGTAACAATCGTGAACCCACCTCCTCGAGCAGGGATAAATCCTTGCCGATCTGGATGGACAGGGCAGCTTCTATTTCGGTGATGTTGGGAGTGATCGAAGTGGCGCCTTTGTGCAAATCGGGACTGTCGCGTGAATCCACCACGATGATTTTTCCGTGCTGGGCGGCCAGCGCTAAGACCGATTCTCGAACTCGGGAGTTGATGTTTCCCAGGCTGTAATCGGAGAGAATAACGGTATCGACCTGGGGGATCAGATCAGAGAGACACTGCAACAGTTTGCGTTCGTGATGTTCTTCAAGAAAGAAGGGATGCTCGTAGTCCATTCGCACGACTTGTTGGCGAAAGGAATGGAAGGATCCGGCAAGAATGCGAGCCTTTCGGTTGGTTTGAAACTCGGAGCCTCGGAAAACGTAGCGCTTCTCCAGGCCTTCAGGCCAGCTCGAGAAGAGCAAATCGGCCGGCTCATCGTCGCCTACAAAACCAAGTGGAATCGCTTTCGCCCCCAGGCTTTCCACGTTAGCTACCGTGTTGGCCCCCCCGCCTGGAACACTATGCGTGTTCTGATACTTGAGGATTAAGACGGGCGCTTCACGAGACACCCGGGAGATTTCCCCAAAAACGAACTGATCCAAAAGAAAATCCCCAAGGACTAGGATCTTGAGATCTGAAAACTTGTCAACGAGCTGACTTAGGCTGTCCTTCAAAACCGTGCTCCAGAATCCATTTCACGCCATCCAAAATATTTTCGGCAACATAGTCGGGGTGCCGCAGAGGATGGGGCGAATCGGCAGTCGGGCTACTTTTTTCGTTCAATAAGAGCAGCTCCTCTCTACCATAGCCTGTTTTCACCAGGATTGATTTGCAGCCTGCCCGATGTCCAGCCTCCACATCGTGCAAACGATCTCCGATTATGTGGCTTGCTGCCAGCTCAATCTCGAGGTCCCGCGCCGCACGAAGGAGAAGTCCTGGTTCGGGTTTCCTGCAGCGGCAAGTTCGGCTGTAGGGTCCACTTCCCGCTTGGGGATGATGGGGACAATAGTAAAAAGAGTCGATCCAGGCGCTATTTTCACGGAAGAGGCCGGTGATGGTGCGATGTATCTCTTGCAAGTCCTCTTCAGTCAAGAGGCCGCGAGCAATGGCCGACTGATTCGTGATCACCACAGCCAAACTGTCACTTCGGTTAATCCTCCTTAGGACTTCAAAGGCTTTGGGATAAACTCGTACGTCCTGCACGCGATGCAAGTGAGGGATTTCCTCGATCAAGGTTCCATCGCGGTCCAAAAAAATTGCCCGCTTAGGCACTAACGCTCACCCAAAACAACGTGTGCGGCCTCATACACCTCATCCACCTCAATTCGCGAGAAGCAGCGCAAATCGATAGGGCATTCTCGCAAAAGGCAGGGACTGCATTCAACATGTTTATGGATGACGCATGCTTTGGGGCTGAAGGGACCGGTGGCCACTTCGTCGGTGGATCCAAAAAGGGCGATCTGTGGAATGCCAAGGGCTGCGGCCAGGTGCATAGGACCGGAATCGTTGGTCAAGAAAAGATCACATCGGCTTAAGAGTCCCATTAAACTCGGCAGATCCGTCCGTCCGGTGAGAATCTTGGGCGAGTGTTTCATCAGTGCTGTAATTTCTTGAGCGATTCGCAGTTCGCCCGCAGAGCCGACGATGCCCACTTGCGCCTTGTCTCGCTCGATCAGACGATCGGCTAATGCAGCATAGCGATGTGTAAACCAGCGCTTGGCGGGCCCATAGTAAGCTCCGGGATTCATGAGAACCAGGGGGCGGTGGTCAAAAACACCCGACCTGTGGAGCACTTCCTGTGCTCGATGAACTGCTTGATGGGTCGGACTCAGGTGGATATCTGGTTTGAAGTGGGGGTCGTTGAGATAATCGTGCGAGGAGAGGCCTGTTTGGTATAGAAGGTCCAGATAATAGTAGACCTGATGTTGATTCAACTGTTTGATCCGAGGGCGTGCGCTGCGCGTCAGCAAGAGACCCCGCCCATCTGTGTTGTACCCGATTCTTTCAGGAATACGGGCCAAGAAAGTGACGAGCGCCGCCTGGAAGGCATTTTGAAACAAAAGGGCGGTATCAAAGTGGCAAATTTTTCTGGGCCACTGGATGAGACTTCGCAAACCGGATGGTCTGTCTTCTAGAACGATAA
>JALLON010000268.1 GCA_027717925.1 Acidobacteria bacterium AH-259-G07
CAAGAAGCGTCAGCTTCAATCGCCGACTCGATAAATTGTGGAGTTCCCTGGCGCTAATACTTGGTTTCGGAGGTTTGGTGCTCTCAAAGGTCATGAAGGGTATAAACGGCAAAAAGACCCATCAAGACAACACGGCCATTTTCCGCTCGCGGGATCCAGCAACGTGCATTTGATCCCGATACTTAGCGACGGTCCTTCGAGTGATTTGAATGCCATCGTGATTCAAGAGTTTCGCGATCTTCTGATCAGAGAGAGGCGTCTTGGCATTCTCATTTTCAATAATTCGCCTAATTTTCTCTTTCACTCGAACCACGGAAATATTCTCACCCTCGGAACTCTCGATTCCAGTAGTGAAAAACTTTCGAAGCTCCAAGACACCTTGGGGGGTATGAGAGTACTTATGGGCAACTACTCTGCTGATGGTTGAGGAATGCACACCCAGCTCTTCAGCCACATCCTTGATTAACATCGGTTTGAGATACATCAATCCGCGGTCCAGAAAATTCCTCTGCCGTTCCACAATAACTGAACACACCCGGTAAATGGTTTGCTGACGTTGATCCACACTTTTCAGCAATTCGATAGCCGAGCGAAAGCGCTCTTTAATGAAGCTCTTGGTTTCCTTCGAAACATTCTTGCGCTTGAGTAGTTCGCGA
This sequence comes from Acidobacteria bacterium AH-259-G07, assembly GCA_027717925.1. Classification (GTDB taxonomy): domain Bacteria; phylum Acidobacteriota; class UBA6911; order RPQK01; family JADFOI01; genus JALLOL01. The sequence goes on from JALLON010000268.1 coordinate 657, forward strand.
TAAGATCGACTGAGGCGCAATTTGGGCAAACCATCATCGTTCATGACAATTTCATAATCCTCACCGACCTTATACATATAAACATCGGGCTGGATGTATATCGGGCTCTGGGAACTGTATGTCTGCCCGGGATTCGGTGAAAAGCGCCGGATTGTGTCAAGAACTTCTGCGATCTCTTCCATCCCACAGCCCAGTTCTTTGGCCAGTTCCTTAAATTTCTTGGCTTGAACCAAAGGAAGATAATCTTGCACAAGCCTCTCAGCCAGTGAACCCTCAAGCCCCGCAGTCCGGATTTGTATGAGTAGACATTCCTGCAGGTTGCGAGCTCCGACACCGACGGGATCAAAGCTCTGGACAACCTCTAGAGCCTCTTCGACTTGATCGGTTGAAACATCCATGGCTGCGGCGATCTCATCAACGCAGATGGTCAAGTAGCCGTCCTGACCAATGTTACCGACAATAAAGTAGGCGATCTCGTGGATCTCCTTGGAAATCTCGGTCAGATTTAACTGCCAGTTCAGATGATCCATCAAAGTTGGAGGAGTGGCCAAGAAGAGTTCAAAAGAGGGGTGGTCTTCGTTGTCTTTCCACTGGCGGGACCGATAGGCGGGGCTCAGATACTCGCCGAAAAAATATTCATAGTCAAACTCCTCATAGCTCTCTTCATTCTCTTTCCGCTCTGTTTCCTCCTGACTTCGCTCAGGAACTTCAAGCTCGCGTTCTTCCGGGGCTTCTTCCAGAACGGGATTTTCAGTGAGCTCCTGGTTGAGCAAATCGGAAAGTTCCAATCGGTTCAGAGTGAGGAGTTCGATCTTCTGCAGCAGCGACGGCGTCATCGCCAATCGCTGAGAAATGTTCAGTCCGAGCATGGGTCTTAGCTGGATTCGTTTGGCCATTAAGTTGCCTCAACCTATTTGATTGCCGGCTCACTTTTTCCCTTGTAGCTGTAAATCAGTATAGTCGAAAGTTCTCACCCAGGTAAACTTTGCGAACCTCAATATCGGATGAGAGCAGATCCGGAGTGCCCATTCGGAAGATAGTTCCCTCTTTTATAATGTACGCTCGGTTTGTGATTCTCAAAGTTTCCCGCACATTGTGATCTGTAATTAAAACCCCGATATTCTTGGATCTCAGTTGACTGACAATGCGTTGAATATCCAAAACCGCCAGAGGATCAATACCCGCAAAGGGCTCATCCAGAAGAATAAAGGCGGGTCTTATCACCATGGACCGAGCAATTTCCAAACGTCTGCGCTCACCCCCGGAAAGAGTGTAGGCCGGATACTTTCTCAGCCCGGCAATACCAAATTCCTCAAGCAGTTCGCTCACCAGCTGATCCGCTATGCCGGGCGCCAGGTCAAGCGTCTCAGCAATCGCATACAGATTATCCTCCACTGAAAGCTTTCGAAATACTGAGGGCTCCTGGGGCAGATAGCTGACCCCTTTTCTGGCACGCACGTACATGGGCAGGGAGGTGATATCCTCACCATTTAAGTGCACACTGCCGTTATCCGGCGCAGTTAAGCCCACCATCATGTAAAAAGTGGTGGTCTTTCCAGCACCATTGGGTCCAAGCAAACCCACCACTTCTCCGGAGGAAATAGTCAGACTGACGTTGTTGACCACTCTTCTGCCGCGATACGACTTGTTGAGCTGCTGTGCTTCCAATGTTGGAGGGCACACTTTTAAGGTCATGGCTCTTGAGGGGCGGAAGGATTTTCGACCAGAAGTCTCTCCTCTCCGATGTAAAAGGTAAGTTGCCGTCCGACAGCTTTACCTCTTTTAATTTCAACCACTTGGGCCGGATCTCCTGTGAGGACAACCTTCTCTTCCGAAGGATAATGCACGGCCCGATTTCCCTTGGCCTCTCTGTTCTCTTCGGTGATCTGGACTCCTCCCCAGGCTATAATTTCTTGGATCTGGTTGGGATTGGTTGGTTCAAAAACGAATTCCACAAAAGGAGCATTAACAACCAGATCCTCCGTTTTGATCCGCACCTGCCCCTCGTACCGCGCCCGCAGTTCGCTGCGCTTGTAGACTAAATGGTTGGCTTCGACCCAGTACCTCTTCCAATGGGTTTCGCTTCCTTGCATAAAAGAGCTTTCCACTTCCCCTTCCACCACCAGCTCGTGATCTCGATGATTGTATCGCACTATCTTCCCCGCAATTGAGTTGGATTGTTGAATAATTCTCGGATTGACGAAATAACTGACCCAACCTGTCTCCGGGTCAGATTGCATTCGACCGGAGGTGATAATAATCGAACTGTCCTCTTCCCGAACGGAGCTTCTCACCCGCCCAAAGGCAAACATCTCACCTGTCTTCCTATCCAACTCGAAGCGCTGCGTGATTGTCTCCACAGCCACACCAGAATTGCTGTTCGCGTCGCCTAACCTCAACACCGGGGATCTCTCCCCTGTCATGGTGATTCTTTGGATTTCGGGGTCGAAAACAGCTTGATCTGACCTCAGGTCAATGGTCTCAATCGTGGCGGGATCTTCCTCCCGCAGACGAAAATTCCCCGACTGCACAGCCTTGTCTATCTTGCCGGCCTGATATGAGACCTTCAATCGCTCGCTTGTCGTGTATCTTGTCTTTCCTTGCTCCACAGATTCCAGCGTGACTCCCCCCTCAGCCAAAATTCCGTGGAGCAGACCTTGGCGGTAGCGTATATGAATTAAGGGGGCTTTAAGAACATTTCTCTCACCAGGGAGAATGCTTTCCATTCGGCAGTCCCCCCTACTCACAACTCGTTCCGGCAGGCCGCCTGAGTACTCCACTTCAACAAATTCCCTGGCGAAGAGATGACGATTACCTTCGGGGAAGTTGACTTTCAGGTCTACATTTCCACCGGCCCTGGCATGCTCGAGCACTCCATCCCTGTGCAATCGGAGGCTCAACATATCACTGTGAAGTTCCTCTTCGACCGGTGCTTTCGAACCTTTCCTTTTTCTCCTAACAGAAACCTGTCCCCGGAGATCAAGTTGCTCGAGATGCTCTCCGCTTTCAAAAAATGCACCTTCCATTTCATCCGAGTGCGCCTCCTCGATTCCCAAGGCTGGAGAGTTAAACAACACCTCTCCCTGAGCAGTGAATCTCT
>JALLON010000269.1 GCA_027717925.1 Acidobacteria bacterium AH-259-G07
ATCTCCTCATAAGTTAGAATTTCCTCACGATTCTTGTAACTTAAGAGCGTGGCAGATTTACAGTAGAAACACCTGAAATTGCAGCGATCCGTGACGGAAATCCTGAGGTCTTTAATCTGGCGCCCGTAGCTATCTTTCAGCATTTGTTATAACGATGCTACGGCAGCTGCTTTCACAATGCAAGGAAATGACGGGGGTCACAGCGGGAATTTCCGGGGGTCAGACCCCCGTTCTCAGGATGTAGTAGAGACAGGTGCGCTCAACTGCGCTAAAATCGGAGGGTTTCCATGGAGGTGAAGTGTGCAACCAAATAAGACGAAGGCGAAACTGAAGTCCGGTGAGACAGTCTTTGGATGTTTTGTTCGATACCCCGATGCAAGTCTGGTAGAAGTACTGGGCTTTCAGGACTGGGATTTTATTCTCTTCGATGGGGAACATGGCCCACTCGAACCACACCACATCTTACATATGGCCAGCGCGGCCGAGCTGCGCCAGGTGACGCCCATCGTCCGTGTGCCTACCAATCAACCACCCGTGATTCTCCGCTTCATGGACACCGGAGTTCAGGGGCTGCATGTCCCATTGGTGAATTCCGGTGATGACGCAGAAAGAGCTGTGCGCTCTGTAAAGTATTATCCGCGGGGCAATCGTGGGCTTGCCGGTGTACGCGCCTCGGACTACGGTCAGACAATCCCGTTTGGAGAGTATATCGAGCAAGCCAATGCAGAGACGCTGGTTGTGGTACACATCGAGACGACCGAAGCGGTCGAGCGGCTCCCGGAGATTGTTGAAGTACAAGGTGTGGACGTCGCTTTCATTGGACCAACCGACCTATCTCACTCACTGGGTTTTCCGGGAGAGACAGGACATCCGACGGTTCAGGCAACCTTTCTGCGTATTGCGGAGATCGTGAAGGGGTCGGACGCTGCGCTGGGTATCATGGTGAAAGACGCCGAAGGTGCTCGCCTGTGGCGTGAGCGAGGCGCACGATACATTGCCATTGGTCTGGAATCGCTCTTGAGCCCGGCAGTGCGAGACTATTTAAAGGCGGTTCACAACACGGATGCCGGTTAGAAAAAAGGGGCCGTGTGTTTAAAATTTAAATTTTGAGCTCAAAATTTAAATTTTAAAACCCACGGCCCCTTAATCACCCTAAAAGGAGGTCCTTGTGCAGCAGGCAGTACTCCCGAATTACGTTGCCGGTGAATGGTGTTCGGCCAAGAGCACTGAATTTTTGGATGTCCACAATCCCGCCACTGCCGAGACCTTGAGTCGTGTTCCTCTCTCGACTCGCGAGGAAGTTGACGCCGCAGCGCAAGCAGCAAGCCTGGCATTTGAGGAGTGGCGGCGAACGCCACCCACAGAACGAATACAGCACCTTTTTAGGCTGAAAGGGCTCCTTGAAGACAACTTTGATGAGATCGCTCGCACCATTACGCAGGAGTGTGGAAAGACATTGTCGGAGTCAAAAGGAGAACTACGGCGCGGAATTGAAAACGTCGAGGTCGCCGCCGGAATCCCATCTCTAATGATGGGCTACAACCTTGAGCACATCGCCCCTGGTATCGATGAATTCATGATCCGGCAACCCGTGGGTGTGGTTGCAGCCATTACGCCTTTCAATTTCCCTGCCATGATCCCGTTGTGGTTTCTCCCCTATGCCATCGCCTGTGGAAACACCTTCATCTGCAAGCCTTCCGAGAAGGTGCCTATAAGTATGAAAGTCGTTTTCGATCTTATCGACCAGCTTGGACTCCCGCCCGGGGTGGTCAACTTGATCAATGGAAGCAAACACACTGTGGACGCAATCCTCCAGCACCCGGTGATACGCGCTGTCTCCTTTGTTGGTTCTTCGGCGGTGGCAAAGTATATCTACAGCCAAGCCACCGCCCACGGCAAGCGCGTACAGTGTGGGGGTGGAGCTAAAAACCCAATCATCGTACTTCCAGATGCGGATATGGAAATGACCACAAGAAGCGTGGCGGACTCTGCCTTCGGCTGTGCCGGACAAAGGTGTCTCGCCACATCGGTTGTCATGACAGTGGGAGAGGCCGCAAATACCTTCAAAGAGCAGATTGTCGAGGCTGCAACATCTAGAAAGGTGGGCTATGGGTTGGATCCAGAGGTAGAAATGGGTCCTGTCATCACTGCGCAGAGTAAGGAACGCGTTCAGGGGCTGATCCACAAAGGAGTGAGTGAAGGCGCACAGTTGCTGGTTGACGGCCGTAATCCTTCCATCCACGGTTGCGAACGTGGCAACTTCGTTCGCCCGACAATTCTGAACAATGTAGATCCTTGCAGTGAGGTCGCCCAAACCGAAATTTTTGGACCGGTTCTCAGTTTAACGCACCTCTCAACTGTCGATGAAGCCATCCAGCGGGTCAACAGTGCTGCCTATGGCAACATGGCCTGCCTGTTCACCAGTAGTGGAGCGGCGGCACGCAAGTTCCGCTACGAAGCTCAGGTGGGCAACCTTGGCATCAATGTCGGAGTGGCTGCACCCATGGCCTTTTTTCCCTTTTCGGGCTTTAGGGAAAGCTTCTTCGGTGACTTGCACCCTCAGGGCCGAGATGCCATCGAGTTTTACACAGAAAAAAAGGTGGTGGTGGAACGCTGGCCGGATTTGGGCTTGCAGCCCTCAAGAGGCTCCGCATGAGAAAAGAACTATTTTCACTGACAACGGTTTGCCTGGCGTCATTGTTCCTTTCAATTCAAGTGACCTCTGCTGAAGAACAAGTAGACATCGACAAAAACTGGATACTGGTGTCTTTACACCTCCATACTATGGACAATCCTGGATACCACCATAGCCCCTTTAACCCCAACCCGCCCATTTCGTACAGTGTCAAGGGGTTTCACGACATCGCGGCCCAGGCGCGCTCGGCTGGTGTAAAGGGGTTGGTCTTCACAGATCACCATAGTGTGGGGATTGGCTTCGATCCGGTCTTTTCTCAGACCAAGGATCTGATTCTTGTATTGGGGATGGAATGGACCTCCAAGGACGGGCATATGAATCTGGTCCGTTATCATCCCCAGAGTCCCCGCGACATCTTGCTGCCCCCTGACCCCAGCGAACGGCAGCCCACAGAGCCATATGCGTACCCCAGTGTGATCTCCGAAGTACAAGGACGCGGGGGCATAGCTATCATCAATCACCCGGAATCGCCTAATCATCGGTGGCCAGAAAATACCTTCCGGGCGGACGCCGTCGAAGTATACAACGGCCCATGCTCTCACATCTCTTTCTGGCAGCGGCGCCTGAAGGAGAGCATCAAAATCACCGCGGTGGGTGGTAGCGACTATCACTCCTGGGATGTTTTTAAGAAGCGCCCCATTTCTCCCCAGAGAAATTCGGTGGTGCGGCCGGTGAACCTGGTCTGGACAGGGGGTGAAAGGAGCCCCGAGGCTATCCTGGATGGGATCCGACAAGGACGAGTGGTTGTGCTCTCCTCTCCTGCAGCCCCTCGAATCTTCCTACGGGTTGATCGCAATCTGGACGACAAATTTGAGGATGGGCGCGAAGGCGACACGCTCCGATTTTCTCGCGGGCGAAAGGCACAGGTTTCAATGCAGATCCGGGTGGTGGACGGCGCGGGAGGGGTCTTGGAATTAATTGACAGGGGGGATGTCTTCAAAACACTGCCGGTAACGCAATCCGAGTTCGTTCATGAACTAAATTACACTGTGCACCCCGATCCAAACGGCTTCCTGTACAACTTTGTCCGCGCCCAAGTGCGGCGAGACGACG
>JALLON010000027.1 GCA_027717925.1 Acidobacteria bacterium AH-259-G07
GCTGGAGAGAGTCTAGAGAGTCGGGAGAGTTGAACAGCTGAAGAAACTCTGAGACCGATGAAACTCCTGCTAACTGAAGGTCCTGGATGGGTTGGGAAAGGGGAAGATTACTCTTGGGCAGAATCACTGTCTTAAAACCCTGGGAGGCGGCTTCCTTGACTCGGCTGTGGGCAAAACTAACGGCGCGGATTTCCCCGGCGAGACCCACCTCGCCAAAGATCACGGTTTCATTGGAAAGGGGAAGATCCCGAAAACTGGAGATGATGGCTGCGACGATTGCCAGATCGACAGCAGGTTCGATCAGAGTCAGTCCACCGGCGACGTTGACGTAAACATCGCTTCCGAGCAAATGTAATCCCACCCTCTTTTCCAGCATAGCGATGAGCAGGGACACTCGATTGGGATCGACACCGTTGGTCATTCGACGCGAAGTGCTGTAATTACTTTGACTGACCAGGGCTTGAATCTCGACCAGGACGGGCCGAGATCCTTCCATGGCACAAAGGACCACTGAACCGGACACTTTTCGAGCGCGTTCGGCCAAGAAGAGGTGTGAGGGATTGTCAACACACAAGAGCCCCCGGCTGCTCATCTGGAAGATCCCCAATTCGTTGGACGGGCCAAACCGATTTTTGACAGCCCGAACAATCTTGTGATTCTGATGCCGATCTCCTTCAAAGTAGAGAACTGTGTCAACGATGTGTTCGAGCGCTTTAGGCCCTGCTAATGCCCCGTCCTTGGTGATATGACCAATCAAGAAAACGGGCACGCCTTCTCGTTTGGCCATGGAAAGCAGTTGTGCTGCGCACTCTCGAATCTGGCCGATGCTGCCGGGGATTGAATCCAACTTTCCGGTATAGATAGTCTGAACTGAGTCAACAATGAGCACGGCCGGCTTTAGATGCGATATCTCCTCAAAAATGTGTTCTAAACAGGTTTCCGCTGCCAAGTAGAGCCGGGCGCCGCCGATGCCCAGGCGATCCCCCCGAAGTTTAATTTGTTGAGCCGATTCTTCTCCCGCTACGTAGAGCACCTTCAGATTCTGATGCGAGAGACCCTCAGCAATTTGAAGCAGCAGCGTAGACTTCCCGATGCCTGGTTCCCCACCCAGGAGGACCAGGGAGCCGGGCACGATTCCTCCGCCCAAAACGCGATCAAACTCAGCGTTGTGAGTCTTGATCCTGGCCATCGTTTGACTGTCGATATCCGAGTAGGGGACAGTCGGTGGGGCAGCTGGAACGGCGGTTAGTGGCCGCATGCCCTCCTCCACCAGTGAATTCCATTCGGCGCATTCTGGGCAACGACCCAGCCACTTTGAGCTGCGGAAACCGCACGACTGGCAGACATGGAGGATCTTATGAGATGGGGAAACCATGAGGTGATTCTAACTCACACGGATGACGCGGATCACAGACAACAGACAACACTGCTCATGTCTTGGAAACTTTCCACTAACTTCTTCAACCCTGAGGACCAAATCAAAACCAAGACGGTATATTCGTGATTTCTTGTAGCTCATACTGGCTATAACGTGCCTCGAGCCAAAACTGCGGAATCTTTGTCTGTGGTCAGCGGGCTAGACATACACGCGCTCAACGCGATTTCCGAGGGAGGTCAGCACTTCATAAGGGATCGTTCCAAGGGTCCGGGACAGACCCGCCGCCGAGATAGGAGAATCGGGTGAATCCTCTAAGAGAAAGACTTCTTCTCCCACCTGAGGGTTGGGAAGGTCGGTCAAATCGACACTGGTCAGGTCCATGGACACGCTGCCCAGGACAGGAACGAGCTGACCCCGAACTCGCACTTGGCCGTGGTTGGAGAACAACCGGTTATAGCCGTCGGCGTATCCAACTGGCAGGACACCCACTTGAGAGTCTCGCTGGGTGATAAATGTGCCACAGTAGCCGACCGGCTTTCCTTTCAGAACGCCCCTCACACTCAGAATGCGTGTCTTCCAACGCAGGGCCGGTTTGACATAGTCCACAGCTGGACAAGGTGAGATACCGTACAGTGCCAGACCGAGGCGAACGGCATCCAGATGAGCTTCCGCAAACTGAAGACCGGCGCTGTCACTGATATGCCGAGGGTAGGGGAGGTTGAAAGTCGCCTGCTCAAAGCGCTGCAATTGCAGGCGGGTAAAATCAGGATCCTTATCTGCACATGCAAAATGTGAATATAAACCGGTAATTTGAGCCGTCAACCGGCGCACCAGGGCCAGAGCTTCCTCCCAGGGTATTCCGAGTCGAGTCATTCCCGTATCGATTTTCACCTCGACCTTTATCTCATCCGGGAGGGCCCGGTGGTCAAACAGTGCCGCTGTCAGATCATGCTCCCGGAACGTTCCTTCCTCTCCTTGCAGGCAACCCCCAAACACCAGAATTTTTCCCCTCGTAAGGTATTTTCTGAGCTCTACCGCCTCCTCGAGCGTAGCCACCGCGAAATCCTGGACTCCGCAACCAAAGAGACATTTGGAGATTTGCTCAACTCCATGCCCATATGCATCGGCTTTTACAACGGCGATGATTCGTGTGGATGGGGAAAGACGCTTTTGGATTGCCGCGACGTTTTCCCGGAGTCGGGAGAGGGAGATCTCAACCCACGAACGTCTCATTGTCATTAGCGAGCTAGATTTTCAAACTTTGTCCACTGGTCGATGAAGGCCAACTTCACAGTTCCGATCGGTCCATTGCGCTGCTTCCCAATAATTATCTGGGCGATCCCTTCTACGTCAAGATTCTCTCCTTTCTTGTACAAATCTTCGCGGTAGATGAAAAGAACCAAGTCTGCGTCTTGTTCGATCGATCCTGAGTCTCTCAAATCTGAAAGTTGCGGACGATGATCCCCCCGTCTTTGCTCGGGGGCACGGCTTAGCTGAGAAATGGCGATGAGGGGAATATTCAGTTCCTTGGCCAGGCCTTTGAGGGACCGGCTGATGGCGGAAATTTCTTGCTGACGGTTTTCAAAGCGCACCCGGCTCCCCGGTGAGGTGCCTGACATAAGTTGCAAATAATCCACAACCAATAAGTCTAGTCCGTGTTCGGCTTTCAAGCGGCGGGCCTTGGATCGCATTTCGATGATGGCTAATCCCGGAGTATCGTCGATAAAAATTCGTGCACGCGCCAGCTTGCTCATTGCTTTAGCCAAACGGTTCCAGTCTTCTTTGGACAGGTAACCCCTTCGCACCTTATGACTATCGACTCGAGCTTCCGAACATAACATTCGGGTGACCAGCTGCTGAGCCGCCATTTCCAAACTAAAAAAACCCACCACTCTCTCTTCTTGAATCGCAGCATACTGTGCCACATTCAAGGCCAAGCTCGTCTTTCCGAGGCCAGGACGGCCTGCGACAATGATAAGGTCGGAAGGCTGCAGTCCCGAAGTAAGATGATCCAGATCCACGAAACCCGTGGGGATACCTGTGATGAGCTCTTTTCGCTGGTGGAGTGACTCAATGTTCTTATATGTTTCGGTGAGCAGATCTCCAAGCTTTAAAAATCCGCTTTGAATCTTTTCTTGGCTGATGTCAAAAATAGCCTTCTCCGCCAGTTCAAGTAGGTCGAGGGGATCTTCTTCGCTCGAGAAGCCCCTGATTAAGATTTCGTTGGCGGAATGGATGAGTTTCCGGAGAAGGGACTTTTCCTTGACGATGTGCGCGTAGTGCTCCACATTGGAGACCCTGGGGACTCCGTCCAGTAAAGAGGCAATATAAGCGACTCCACCCACCGCTTCGATTTCGTTGCGCTTTTGAAGCTCCTCCCTCAGCGTCAGGGAGTCAATGGGTCGAGAATCAGTAGAGAGAGCCTGCATGGTGGAGAAAATCTTGCGATGATTTTCTAAGTAGAAATCGTATATGTTCAGGATCTCGGAGGCCTGATCATACAAAGCATTCTCGAGCAGAATTGCTCCCAGAACGGCACGCTCTGCTTCCAGGCTGTGAGGAAGGCTTTTTTCGAGAGTCGCGTCAGTAGGCATAAAACGCTAGCGCGTAGAGCAAAAGAGCAAAAGTTGCAACACAAAGAATGCAACACAAAGAATAGTAAAAAGGGGGGTGAGAAAAAATGCCGTTTCAGGTTTCAGGTTTCAAGTTTCAGGTTTCAGATTATGCTAGCCGAGGGCTGTGACGTGCCAGCTGTTAGTTTTCAGCCCTCAGCAACCTATTGGTCCGTGGATGCAGGTACTCTCGAACCTGAAACCTGAAAGCTGAAACCTGAAACGTATAAGAAGGCTCTAGATTTTGAAAATGTCGGTTTCGTCGATCTCCGTTCGCGGACCTACTCCCCCTTCTTTGCAGCTTTTTCCTGAGAGATTTCTCTGTGCTGCTCTTTTGTTCCCCCGCTCCGTTGTTCTTTTGTTGTTATGTTCTTTTGCTCTGGAGGAAGCGTCTCCTCCTCTTCCGATTCCACCGGAGCACTCCTATGTGCGCCGCTCAACTGCTCAATCTCTTTGATTCTCGCTTCCAATTCGGCAACGATCTTCTCGCTCTCCTCGTCCTTTTTCTTGACCTTGGCCACCGGTTCGTCACCCTCGATCAGTACGGAAAGAAGCAGTTCGGCCGCGACATCGCTGTGAGGACGCAACTCTATTTTGTAATTACCGATGCCTCTGATGGGCTGAGTTAGAAGGATTTTTCGGCGATCCAGCTGAATGCCATTCTTCTCGAGAAGATCGCCCACGTCTTTTGAGGTCACAGAACCAAAGAGACTCCCCGTCTCTCCGGATTTGCGACTAACAATAAGATGCAGCTGGCCGAGCTCCTGAGCCAGCAGCTCGCCCTCCTCTTTGTATTTGGTTTCTTTTTTTGCCATGGCCAGCCGCTGCTGCTCAATCATTTTCAAATTACCCGCTGTTGTGGGAATGGCCAACTTCTTCGGTATCAGATAGTTTCGGCCATAGCCATCGGCGACTACAACCACCTGGCCGCGTTTTCCGAGCTCAAAGACGTCATCGATGAGAATGACTTCCATAGCTACCTCTTTCGTGGGCCCTACGGCGGCTAAGCCGCCGAAGGCATGCTTAACCCGCGGTATAGGGAAGCAAAGCCAGCTGTCGCGCCCGCTTGATGGCTCTCGATAACTTTCTCTGGTGTGTACTGCACACTCCGGAAATCCGGCGAGGAAGTAATTTAGCCCCCTCGGGCACATACGGACTCAGTGTTTTGACATCTTTGTAGTCAATGTAATCGATCTTGTCTGCGCAAAATTTGCAATACTTCCTTCGCCTAACCATACCCAGTGCCTTGCACTCCCGCCATCTCCTTCTTTTTCTCGTTACCTTGGCGAGCACCCGTAGTTCGTTTCTTCTTCTTTTCCCGATGACTCTTCAGTTTCTCGGCTCGTTTAAGATCAAGATCGATACGAACCGACAAAAAGCGCATAACCGAATCGGTAACTTTAAATCTTCTCTCCAGCTCGTTCACTGCTTCAGCAGCTGGTTCCTCCAGCGTCAGGACTGTGTAAATACCCTCGGTGTGTTTCTTGATGGGGTAAGCAAGCCGTCTCTTCCCCCACTCATCAACGTTAATGATCTGGGCACCCTTTTCTTCTGCGGCTTTATTGAAGTTTTCCATTGCCTGTTCTACTTCATCGTCACTGAGTGTCGGGGCAAAAACAAAAACGACTTCATATCGTCTCATACCGATCGGACTCCTTTCAACCAGCTGACAACTGACAGCTGACAGCAAGTAAGGATACTTACTTTACTCCTTTCCAAAGAAAACGGATTGTAACACACTTGTTCCCGCGTACACGAAGTCTGTGCCTGAAGAACGCCACAAGTAAACCGAATATTCGGACTATCCCCTGAACGGGACTAAGCGTCGGGCAACACCCATACTCCACGGGCACGATTCTCCTTTGTCAGCTGTCAGCTGTCGGCTGAGCGTCACCTCAGCAAGGGGGCAATGACGAGTGACACGATAGACATCAATTTGATCAAGATGTTCATTGAAGGGCCACTGGTGTCCTTAAGTGGGTCGCCGACGGTGTCACCCACCACGGCGGCCTTGTGCGGTTCCGACCCTTTGCCGCCGAGAAAACCAGATTCGATATATTTTTTGGCGTTGTCCCAAGCCCCTCCTGCGTTGGCCATAAACAAGGCGAGCAGGACACCAGTAAGGGTTGCACCAGCAAGCATTCCCCCCAGAGCGGCGGCGCCTAGGAAGGTCCCCATGATCACAGGCGAGGCCACGACGACCAGACCCGGAAGGACCATTTCTCGAAGGGCGGCCCGTGTTGATATATCCACGCAGCGACCTGTGTCGGGTTTGGCTGTGCCTTCCAACAATCCAGGGATTTGTCGAAACTGCAGGCGGACTTCTTCCACCATCTTAACGGCGGCCCTTCCGACTGCGGACATCGTCAAATCGGCGATAAAGAAAGGCAGGACGCCACCGATGAAAAACCCCACCACGACTTTAGGGTCCAGTAAATCCAAGCCGGATAACCCAACTGTTGTGGCATAAGCCGAAAAGAGGGCGAGAGCGGTCAAAGCAGCAGATCCAATGGCAAAGCCCTTACCCATGGCGGCAGTAGTATTTCCCAGAGCGTCTAAACTATCTGTGATCTGGCGGGTTTCGGGACCGAGACCGCTCATTTCGGAAATTCCGCCGGCGTTGTCAGCAATCGGACCGTAGGCATCCACGGACATGGTGATTCCCACCGTGGCCAGCATGCCTACTGCCGCTATGCCGATTCCGTAAAGACCGGCGTAATTATACGAGATAAGAATAGTCCCGCAGATGGTTAATACCGGCAAGGCTGTGGACTGCATCCCCACTCCCAATCCGGAGATGATGTTGGTTGCTACCCCCGTCTGAGACGCCTCGGCGATGCGCTTGATTGGACTGCCCGACGTGTACCATTCAGTCAGCAGACCAATGACAATCCCGGCAATGATGCCCAGCAAAATGGCGTAAAAAATGCCGATCTCGAGGTCCATAGCGTTCACGGTGATAAAAGTGCCTACCAAGAGCAGAACAGCACTAACATAGGGAGAGTAACGAAGTGCCGGTGCCGGTCCGAGGTTTCTAAGGATCCTGATTGAGGCCACGCCAATCAAAGACGAGATCAAACCAATAGCAATCACGAAGAGCGGAAATGCCATGTAAAGATGCCGGTCATCCGGCCTAATATCCAGCACTTTCGATGCCCCTGCAGCAGCGATGGCAATAGTGGCAACAACCGAGCCGACATAGCTTTCAAAGATGTCCGCGCCCATTCCGGCCGTGTCCCCGACGCAATCCCCAACATTGTCCGCAATAGTAGCTGGATTTCTCGGATCATCCTCAGGAATACCCGCTTCTACTTTTCCAACCAGGTCAGCACCCACATCGGCGCTTTTCGTATAAATGCCTCCACCGACTCGCGCAAATAGGGCAATCGAGCTTGCCCCCATGGCAAATCCGTTGATGTCGCCGACTTCGATGATGCCATGCAGGTAGAGAAGGTAGGCACTCACGACTCCGATGAGACCCAAGCTGGCAACGGAAAGCCCCATCACGGCCCCTCCCGAGAAAGCCACGTTCAGGGCCAGCTCAACGCCCGATTCTTGAGCAGCTTGAGTGGTGCGAACATTGGACCGGGTTGCTGCTTTTATTCCAAAGAATCCGGCAAGCATGGAACTCACGGCGCCACACAAAAAGGCGATGCCCGTCCACAGGGAAATTCGCAGGATGAGAAGCAGAAAAACGAGCAGAATAAACCCAAGCAGGATGCTGTATTCACGGCGGAGAAAGACCATGGCACCGTGATGGATGGAATCGGAAATCTCCACCATTAGAGCATTCGTGACCGTAATCTTTCTGATTCGAAAGTAGATCAGACCGGCAGCGGCCAGCCCTAAGCATCCAATTAGCAGAAAAAAGCTGAGGTAATTTGTCATGCGACGGTTGGGGTCTGACCCTGAAAATTTAATTAGTTGTACAAAGACATCGCCCGCTGCAAGCCATTAGACAGGAAGGTGTCGATTGCCTCTATTGCCCGATCAAACACTTCCTCGAGGATCTCGCTTTCTTCCTTCATAAAATTATGCAGCACGAACTCGGAATAGTCCGTTGGTATTTCACCTTGAAGTATACCAATACGCAGCCGAGGCACATCATGCGTGCCCAAAGCTTCGATGACCGACCTCATCCCTTTGTGGCCGCCCGAGCTGCCTGATGCTCGAATTCGGATGGCGCCCAGCGGCAGTGCGAGGTCGTCATAGACAATCAACAGCTGCGAGAGCTCCACCGGACAGTGGTCCAGAAGTTCTCGCACAGCCGGGCCACTAAGGTTCATATAGGCCTGAGGCTTGGCCAGAATAACGGATTGCCTGGCCCGTTCCACACGGCAGGTCAGAGAATGCACTCCGAGTCGTTTAAACTTTTTCCCTACCTCTTTAGCGATCCGATCCACCAACATGAAGCCGACGTTGTGTCTGGTTCTCAGATAGAAACGACCCGGATTACCCAGGCCGGCGATCAGATACACGCGAGAGTTACTCCTCTTTCGCCTCTGTTTCCTCTTCGGCTTCTACCTTACCCTTTGTAATCAACTCGGGCTCGGCAACCTCCTCCTCTACTTCAACGACTTCTTCAACTTCCCTCTCCACGTGAGGCGGAACTATCGTGAGAACCACCAGCTCAGGATTGGAAAGAACAGCGATTTTGGAAGTATCAATTTGCAGATCTTCCACACGAACAGAATCACCGACATCAAGTTCAGCCACGTCCATACGGACGTGGTCCGGAACATCTTGAGGAAGGCACTCCATTTCGATTTCTCGCAGTACGATATCCAGGACACCCCCAGCCTTCACACCCTTGGAGGTCCCCACAGTTTGGACCGGGACTTCAAAGATCATCACCTCATCCATGACAACAGCTTGAAAATCGGCGTGCAGAAGATTTCCGCCGATGGGATCTAACTGGTAGTCTTTAATCAGGACATCTCTTGAACCACCACGGAATTCAAGCTCAAAGATAGTGTTGTGCCCGGTTTCGGAGTGAAGGATGCGATCCAAATCCTTGGGGTTTACACTGAGCGGCAGGGTGTCCAATCCGTGACCATAAACCACGGCCGGAATTTTACCCTCGGCACGCAAGCGACGATTTGCATTTTTACCAAGCTCACGTCGCTCCTCTCCTTTAATAACTATGTCTGCCATAATTCAAAACTCCTAAGGAAATCAAAAGCCCTCGTGAAGGAGCGGCGACGTAATCTCACATTTTCTGCTTCCCGCCGTTCCTTCACAGCCACGGCTCTGTTTTCAGAAAAGGCCAATCTGAGCCAGACTACAGGGAAGATGAAAAGATGGCCCTAGCTTGGCGGACCCCGCTTAGTGCCTCGCTTCGTACTTACGAAACGAGGCACTAAACAACGAAAAGCTTGCTCACAGAAGTCTCCTCATGAATTGACTTGATCGCTTCGCCCAAGAGCCTGGCCACGCTCAGCACCTGAATTTTGGGTATCCTTTTTTCTTCAGTGAGGTGAATAGTATTTGTAACCAAAACGCTTTCAAAATCTGAATCCGCGATGCGCTGGATGGCCGAACCCGACAAAACGGCGTGCGTGGCAGCCACAAAAAGCCTGCACGCGCCCTCCCGAACTATTGCCTCCATCGCCCTCATCAGGGTTCCGGCGGTGTCGATAAGGTCATCTATAATGATCACATCCCTATCCTTGACCTCTCCTACAATGTGCATAACTTCTGCTTCATTGTCGCCTACTCGCCGCTTGTCGATGATGGCAAGACTTGCTCTGAATTGTTTCGCATAAACGCGTGCCTTCTCCACGCCACCCGCGTCAGGTGAAACCACTGTCAGATTGTCGGGGCCCAATTGGGAAAGGTATTTAAAAAAAATGAGCGTGGGGAACAGGTGATCCACGGGAATATTAAAAAAACCCTGGATCTGTCCTGCGTGCAGATCCATGGTGAGCAGACGATGAGCTCCAGCGGCAGAAAGCAAATCTCCCACCAATTTGGAGGATATGGGAACCCGCGGCTTGTCCTTCCGGTCTTGACGAGCATACCCATAATAAGGGAGGACGGCAGTGATGCGCTGGGCTGAGGATCTTTTGAAGGCGTCGATCATTATCAACAGTTCCATGAGGTTCTCATTCACGGGTGGAGAAGTTGGCTGAATGATAAAGACATCCTGACCCCGGACATTCTCCAAAATCTGAAAATTGACCTCACCGTCGCTGAACCGCTGCAGCTTCACTTGCCCCAAAGGCACGTCCAGGTAATCACAAATCTCCTGCGCCAGCGGGACATTTGCAGTGCCGGAAAAAACCTTAAGCTTGGACATAACTATAATAGGAGCAAACCCGATTGACCTAGAATTCGTCTGTAATTTTCCCGGGAAAGGATATGACAGAAAAAAAACTCTCCACTTCTGTTCTGAGTGACTGCCTTAGCCTTTCCCTTCACCTGTTTGGTTTTGCCTAGTCCGAAGAGGGTTGAACCGCTGCCGCAAAGCATCACCTGTGCGCAGCCTGCCTGTCGTAAGCTGTCTTGGGCTTCAGCAAGAACAGGATAATACTTGAATAGAAGGTCTTCGAAGTCATTCTCTAGGAAAGACCAACCTTCCCCCCTCTGTTCAACGGCCTGACGAAGACGCTGAATTGTAGTATCCAAGGTTTTCTTTGTCAATATTTGACGCCCATCGTAAATTCCCCAATCTCCCAGGGCATAGGCCTTTTTGGTGGAAACCTCAAAATTGGGATGAAACAGTACGAGACTTTGTGATCCCAGCACGTCGGGCAAAGGCAAGACCTTCTCCCCTCTTCCCACCCCAAGGGCGGTGCCGCCCAATAAGAAAAATGGAACGTCCGACCCCAACTGAGCGGCGAGTTGGACCAGTATTTTCAGCGGCAATTTGCATCCCCAGAGGTGATTGAGCGTTAACAGGGCCATTGCGGCATTGCTGGAACCCCCTCCCAGCCCAGCCCCGACAGGGACCTTCTTTTTCAGGCACATGTTCACTCCTGATCGCAACCCCGCAGTCGTTCTTAATAAATCAGCTGCCTGGTACAAAAGATTCTTTTCACCCGTGGCGACCTCTCTCCCTAGGACCTCAAGTTGAATCGTTCGTCCCGAGGTCCTTTCGAAAATAATCTCTTCTCCCAGGTCGATGGTCTGGTAGATCGTCCTCAGTTCGTGATACCCGTCAGTGCGCTTCCCCAGAATTTTGAGGACCCAGTTGATCTTGGCAAATGAGGGAACGCTTAGACCTGTCAATGGTCAATCACTGACTGTTAGCCAATGGTGGGTCAATGACTTTTCTTAGAGAGTCGCTTTTTCAGTTCGATGAGTTTCTTCTGGACTTTCCTTTGCTCTTCTTTTTCGGTGGCAAAAAGAATGGACTGCTGGTAATACTTTCGAGCCGTATCGTATTGCCCCAACTTATAGTAAAGATCGCCCATGTGATCATAGATGGTAGAATCGTCATCGGTCAGTCGAATCGCTTGTACGAAGTTGAGCTCTGCTTGTTTGAGCTGATCTAATTTGAAGTAAACCCAGCCCAAACTATCCAGATAAGCACCATTGTGAGGTTCGATCTCGACAGCTTTTCTAATGTAATCCAGAGCCTCCCGCAAGCGTATCCCTCGATCGGCCAGCATGTAACCTAGATAGTTGAGGACCCCGGCATGTTCGGGGTTTTTCTCCAGAATCTTTTCAAACACAGCTTCTGCTTGATCGACGTCACCTTGCCGTTCGTAGATGGCTCCCAGCTGGAATTGCATCCTCTCGCTGTCCGAGTGTCGGGACATCCTTTCCTGGATGATTCTCTCTGCTTTTTTGTATTCCTTATGGTCAACGTAGAGTTGACTGGCTGCCAGATACAGCTCTTCCGGCTCTGAATGGCGATCGATCTCCCTTTCAAGCAAACCAATTGCCTTCTCCAGCTTGTCCGCAGCCGAAAGTATCTGCGCACGGCCGATCACAAAATAGCTTTTGCTTGGCGTCTTTTCATAAGTTTCGTTTTCATATTTTTTCAGGAGTCGATCACTTAAAGTCAGAGCTTCTTGGAGCCGTCCGGCTTCTTTGAGGGCATAGACCAACCGAAGCCGGGCAAGATCATCTTCAGAATTCTCTTGCATCACCGTACGGAAAAGCTCAACAGCTTTGTCGAACTGACGCATGTCCTGATAAAGGAACGCCAAATTGGTTTGGATGGAAGTTCGGTCTTGATCCGATTCGCTAGTTTCCAGCAGGTGAAGAAACCGTTCGATGGCTTGCTGCCGTTCTCCCAGGAAGGCCAACGTCTCAGCCAGCTCATAATTGGCTCTGAAATGGCTAGGTTCCACTTCTAATACTTCTTGGAAGACTTCAGCGGCTTCAGCATATCTTTTCTGGCCTTTATGCGCTCGGCCCAGGGCAATCTTAATCCGCAGATGCCTTGGAAAGGCTTCCTTCAACTCTCGAAGAACGGACACGGCTTCCGCAAAACGTTTTTGATCAGAGAGCAAAATCGCCAGCCGGAATTGAATGTCGGGGTCAGAAGCGCTTTCCAGCAATCGGCCATAAAGCTCCCGTGCTTTGTCATATTGCTTTGTCTGCTCGTAGAGCTTGCCGAGCAACTTGAGATTCTCGAGGTTACCGCCATGGTAATTAAGCGACTCTTCAAGACCCTCGATGGCTTCTTCGATTTCGTTGAGCTCAATATGTGCCCTTGCCTTTTTCTCGTAGGCCTGGACGATCCAGGGTTGCAATTGGAGAAAGCGGGCGAAAACGTCGGCCGCTATGCGGTAGTTTTTCTTCGCAAATTGAAGCTGGCCCAGCTGGTAAAGTGCCTGAAAGTGTTCTGGATCCAGCTCCACAGCGCGCTCGAATTCTTGGATTGCTTTATCGATCATGTTGGCTTGCTCGCTCGCTCGAAAATTTGAATAAATCTGGCCCAAGAGGAAGTGAGGAGCGCTGCTATTGGGTTCAAGTTCCGTCGCCTTGTGGCACTCTTCGACAGCTCGTCTAATATCTCCCCCTTTCCACAAGGTTTCAGCGAAGGTCACTCTCAGCTGTGCACTTTTTGGATCAAGAGAAATGGCTTTTTCGAACTCTGATATTGCCTCGCCGTACTCCTCGCGAATTTCGTGCATCTTAGCAAGGCTGAAGTGGTAATAGGATCCGGCGAGGTCAGCTGTTTGGGCACACAGATACCCGCAGCAGAATGAGCCGAGGACTATTAAAGTAAGGAAACGCTTCACGGGTTTGTTATTATGACATAATTTGGAATTTTCGTGCCCTCGTGCTTTCGCGCTGTCGGGGAAGGAAGGAAGGGCGCACACCTTGAGTTTTTCGTTTTTGGGGCCAAAAACGAAACACTCAAGGTCTGACCCCTCGGGTAATTGGCTGGGCCGGGACGGCGGCCAGATATTCAAGACTGTCCGCGAAGAAGAGTTCAAGACCAACAATCTCTTGCTCGGAGGTCACCTTGATATGGCCGCCCAGCAACTCGGATACCTTGGGGAAAAATTCCTTCAAGAGTCGGACCTCTCGCTGAGAAGGTCCTATTGAAAGTGTGACACTGTCCAACAAAGCGGCCTGACCTGTACACGGTTGAGTTGATGGTTGGAAAGCACATCCTGCATAGACTTCGAGCCGCACATTGGCGGTCACCGCCCCCGGATTGACAAAGGCAAGCCCCGTAGAGAGCCCCAATCCCTGGGCCACATGAGAAAAGACGAAATTTCCCGTGGGAGAGCCTTGAGCGGGGATGGTGGTCATTGCCCGTCCGGAAAAGGCCTGAATTTCAGCGTCCCCAATTATTCCAGGAATATTGCTCTTAATGAGGAGCCATCCTGAAATGATACTGCCTGGGTTAGTGAGGTTGAAAAGGTCTACCAAGTTTTCCCTGATCACCTCACCGGATTCCATTTCCAGAGGCACTGAGGCCTCCCGATCTTCTCCCTGGCGGTCTTTATAGAACAATGAGACCGTGACCTGGGCTTTTTCAGTTCCTGTGTTGATCAAGTTCACGAAGGTTTCCGAACCTCCAAAGGCCACGACTTGCGGCACATATGATGCTCTTGGAAGTTCTACTCCAGCTGCGGCCCCAATTCCGTTTAGAGCGGCCAGGCGCTGATCGTCGTAGTAGCGCTCAAAAGCGACGATCCCTGCCGTGCTGGAGACACTGACGTAACCAGCAGCAAAGTCCACAAAGGCGTCTTCGGAGAAAAGTCCTTCACTAACACTGTCGTCCGGGTTGGGATCGCGCAGGAAGCCAGTGAAAACCTGCCGGGCAACTAACGACCGATCAATATTCTCAATCACTTCTCCCTTGCTGTTCAACAGGCTGATCGTGACATTGGCGCGACTGACATTGGGGTTCAGGATATCGATCTCTGTTACGAATCCACCCGTCACCCTCACTTCGGGCAAAATCATTAGCTGGGATGTCTCAAAAACGGCCAATCCCCCCTCCTGCCGCCGTAGCTGTGGATCACCGAGCAACAAGAAGCTTGACATTTGAAGCTGGTCACTGTCGAAATCGAGCCATCCGTCGATGCTGGTTCCAGGAGCGGCTTGCAAAAGCTCAGCCGCTGTGAAGGAGATCTGCCGGCCCGCCCCCAACTCGATGGTGTTGGGATTGACAAACTCCACAATGTCCTCCGTGTCCGTAAGGTCCTGGAATTCGATACCTACCTTGTCAAATCCTTTCACGAAAATTTCCGCCTGGCCGGGCGAATTATTCGTCACCGCAACTCCCGTAAACCACTGCTCGCTTGAAAAGAGACGAGGAATAAAGAATCGCTGCGTTTCCTGCAGCAAATCGATCTTGTTGGCATTGAATTTAAGGGCGGTTAGAACTGTTTCGTCAGGGGACAGAGCGACATCAAGTGGTGCGGCTGGAACCGTGAATTTTTGCCCATTACTTTCGAGTTCAACACCCGGACCTATATCAAGGGAGCGCGTGACCACGCGCTTGTCCAAATCGACGACCAGGAGCACATCCCGAAGAGGGGCGGCCAAAAACATCCGCGCACCATCTTTGGAGAAAGCAGACCGGGTCGTAGGTTGAAAATCTGCGGGAAACGGGTTCACTCTAAACGAGTCTGGCGATTCGATGTCCATGACTGTGACACTCAGCTCGCTGATAGTTACAAAGCGTTTCCTTCCGGGGACTGAAAAAGAAGCCCCTGATAGTCCGCCAACATCGAAAACCGTTACGGTTTCGCCTGTCTCGAGATCGAGAAGAATGCCGTGATCTATAGTGAGCGAGGGAACGGCCGAGACGGAGCTGTTTTCTTGATCGGCGATAAGTCCAAACTTCGCATCCGCGGAAATGGCCAGTGTGTTCGCCACAACAAAGTTGTGAGGCAATCGATTTTCCTGCGCCTTTGGAACGATGCTTCTCACAACTGAGAACGAATTCAGATCGATGATCTGAATAGAATCCGGGACCTCCAGCTGAGAGAGGGAACTCGAACCCACCAGGACCACTGCAAAGAAACTGAAATCGGGTGCCATGGTGATGGAGGAAGGGCGGGTTCCCGGATCCATTTTCAGGCGGGAAGTAATTTCTGTGGCGCTTTCCACATCGAAACGCAGGATCTCGTCCGTCCCTGAAGAGGCGATGAAACCAGTCTTGCTATCCCCTGAGAAAACAACATTATTGGCAAAAGAGAAAAACACTCCCTTCAGATCGAGTGTCTTCACTACCAGCGTTTCCACGTCAATGATCGAGATTGATCCAATTCGTTTTCCCAGGAAATCTTCTCCTACTTGGGGCAGGTTATCCTCGATGAACAGGCAAACCACAGCTACCTTCTTTCCGTCTGCTGTCAGCGTGATCAGGGCAGGGTTCTGTCCAACCTGCACCAGCCCATATCCTTCCTTTTCAATCTCGCCTGTTTTCGGATCAAACACCGCCACCTTATCGGAGGAAGGATAACTGACGAAGGCCTTCCTGGAATCTGGCGAAAAAACGACATTGGGCGAAAAATTCAGATCAGCTACGGGACTAGTCCCGGGCGGGACTGGTCGCACGTGAAGATTGTTGGTGTCAAATTTCAAATTCTCTGCTAACGCAGAAGGATCGACTGTACCAAAAACGCGCTGTCCTAGAGCAGGACAAACGCTCACCCAAATCACTACGACGCTCAGCAACAAATAGAACATGGGTCTTGATTATAGGTTTTGCTCACAAACGTTGACAACTGTCCTTAATCCGCACTGTCGTCAATTAGACGGATCTCAAGGCCAATTTTCTCAACCAGACGAAGCTTCCAATATTCATTGATGGCCTTTATCAACATGTGGCGAAGAGCCAGCAGCTCTTTTTTCCAGATCTCACTAGGGACTGCAAGAATAAGCTTTTTATCTTTCAAAGCCAGCGGTCGGCTGTTTAGAGCCAGGTCTTTTCCGACGATCTCTGGCCACAATTCATTCAAAAAAATCAGTGTGATTTCTTCATTGGAGGCAATGCTGTGCAGAAAATTGGAGAGGAGCGAACCAAGACTTTTCATGGGGTTCCTTTCAGTTGGCAGCTCGGCCTTCGCATGATCATCACTTGACCTATTTTAGACAAGCTGAATCCGGAAGAACAAAGGGTCGCAAATTCGCGTTATGTACAGCGCCACAGCTCGTTGTCCGACTCGCCAAGGGGTTGACAATGGAAGCGCTGGTGCCGTAAATATTTTCTTCAGCTATGGAACAAATCCTGGTTTTGAATTCAACCTACGAGCCCTTGCAGGTGATTTCCTGGAAGCGTGCTGTCCGCATGTTGTTCCAGGAAAAGGTTGAAGTGCTGGCAGAATACGACCGCGAGATCCGAAGTGTCTACCTCTCTATTCGGCTTCCTTCCGTGCTAAGGTTGCTTCGCTACGTCAAGGTCAAGCGTCATCATAACCAGGTGAGGTTCACGCGATCTAATATCTATTCTCGGGATCGCTTTCGTTGTCAGTACTGTGGAGGCAGGTTTTCCACCAGTCAACTGACCTATGACCATGTGGTTCCAGTGGCTTGCGGGGGCAGCAAAAGTTGGGAAAATATTGTCACCTCCTGCATCCGCTGCAACAGAAAAAAGGGAAACCGAACCCCTGAAGAGGCTGGCTTGAGGCTTTTAAGACGACCCAAGGCGCCATATAGCTTTCCTCACAGAATAAACTTCCTGCTCTGGGAATCAAGAGCCCCCGAAAGCTGGAGGAACTACATTTTCTGGAGTCACAAATAGTCTTTTGAGGGACGCTCTGCTCGTTTTCTCCAGATATCCTCGGCTGGGAAAAGTCAAGACTCGCTTGTCATCCATTCTAACTCCTGTCGACTGCCTGCAATTTCATCACGCTCTCCTACTGGACACCCTTGATCGAACTGCTGATCTTGACATTGACCGCTATCTGTTTCTGGCTGATTGCTCGGATGATGAAATGCATCAATTCTCCCACAAATATGACCTATCTGAAGCGATTCACCTGCATCACCAAAGAGGAAAAGATTTGGGCGAACGAATGTGGAATGCCTATCAAAAAGTTTTAAAAACTTCGGCCCGGGTTGTCTTCCTGGGCAGTGATACGCCCTCTTTACCTTTATCTCACATTGAAGAGGCGCAGGCAAAACTTGCCCATTTCCGCGTTGTAATTGGTCCGGTCGAAGACGGTGGTTACTATTTGTTGGCTCTTTCCGAACCCAAAAAAGAGCTTTTCCAAGACATCGATTGGGGCACGGCTTGTGTGCTGGAACAGACCCTGGCTAAACTGGCGGCCGACGAGTATTTTCTCCTTCCTCA
>JALLON010000270.1 GCA_027717925.1 Acidobacteria bacterium AH-259-G07
CACATCGTGTCGACCATCCCCTGGATATAGTCGATATCCTCATCGATCAAGTGAGCAAAACGCCCCTGTTTCATGAGGTAATCCCGCACGGGGACACGGCCCTTCTTATGCGGATCGTAGGTATAGGAAATTTTGCCGCCAATAATCTCGTAAAGGGGGAAGATCCCTGACTTAATCCCTAGCTCCCCCAGCTCATGAGAATACCGCGGGTGATAGTCCCACCCCTTGGGGCAGGGGTCGAAAGTATGAATGAAGGTTGGTCCCCCTACGTTGAGGGCCTTCCGAACCTTGTTCAAAAAATCCAGCTGTGGATAAGTGGCACACGCAGTGGCCACGTAGCGGCAGGTAGGATGCCCCACCGCCAGCATGGGGGCCACGTTTTTCTTCCACCGGCGCTGCATGATGCGGTGCTTCTTACCGGGTGGCGTAAAGGTGGTTTGGGCACCGTAAGTCGTCATGCCGGTTGCCTGGATGTCCGTATTAGCCGCCGACTCATTGTCATAAAGAATGATCAATAGGTCTAAATCAGTCTGAAGGGCACCCGAGATGCCGGATAGACCCATATCGCCGCCACCCAGGTCCCCGCAAAAGGTGATGACATTGATCTTCTCTTTGGGGATTTTCCCCTTGCGCATTAGCGCTCGCAAGCCCGCCGACGTACCGACGGCTGAAGCACCACTGGCGCCAAGCTGGGTGTGCATCCATGGGATGATCCAGGGCGTGGTCTGGTAGCTGGTGTTGGCCACATACATACATCCAGTTGAGCCTGTAGCGATGGTACGAGGACCGGCAGCTTTGGAGAAATCTCTCATCACCATGGCCGACTCGCAGCCCTGACAGGTCCGGTGACCAGAAGTATAAAACTCCTCTAACGGTGTTTTGTGTACAGTCGTGATTCGCTCATAGTCTATTACCGGTAATTCAGCCATCTTAGTTTCTCCTTAATCTTCAGCAGCCTGTAAATTACTCCCGCACCCCGATCCAGGTGACAAACTCGTCTTCCACCTCACCGTCCTTCGCCTGAAGGGTTAGATCGTACATTCGTATGCAATCGTCGATGGAGACATCGCGCCCCCCAAGACCGGTTATGAAGTTGATGATATTGGGACGGTCTTCCAATGGATACAGACATGAACGGATTTCGTGAAGAAGAATCCCTCCGCTATCCGGGGATCCGTGTGCAAAGTCCCTATCGATGACTCCCACTGCCTTAAACCGCCCCAGGCACTCCCGCAGTTCTTGAGTCGGAAAGGGGCGGAACCAGCGCAGGTTGACATAGCCTACCTTTTGGCCCTGCTCCCGGAGCCGACGAACCGCGGTCCGAGCGGGCATGGCTAGTGCGCCAAGACCAATCATCACTGCCTCAGCATCGCCGGTCATGAACTCGGTAAAGAACGGAGAGCTATAGCGAGGCCCAAAGATCCCGTTAAATTCCTCGTAGGCTTCCACGATAACCTTCTTAGCCCTGCGTGCTGCCTCCCAGTTCTGTCGTCGTAACTCCATGACCCAATCTTCGTTCACCTGGGGAGCAATGGTGATAGGGTTATCCGGATGGAGCCTGCGTTTCCCCAAATCATAGACGGGCAGAAAGCGCTCGACGGCTTCTTTGGTAGGCATCTGAACCATGTGTTGAGAGTGGGTCAAGAAAGCGCCATCCATAGCCAGGCCCATTGGCATGCGAACTCGCTTGTCCTCCGCTACCCGATAGCCAATGAGCACGTGCTCCAGGGCCTCCTGAGCCGTGGTGACCCAGCAAATTAGCCAGCCCATATCCCTAACGGCCATTGCATCATTATGCTCCACCCCAAACGCCCCGGGATCGTCCAGAGCCCGGTTACCCACCAAAAAAAGGGGCGGCAGGCGATCGGTGGCCGTCACCACCAGGGCCTCGAAGCCATACATCCATCCCGTACCGCTACTACCTGCAAAAGCCCGGGCTCCTACAGAGCTGGCGTGTTTGACAATCTCAAATTGGGAGTGCTCGCTGTCGGCAATGATATACTCGGCATCGAGTTCGCCGTCAGCGATAATCTTCGAGAGAACGTCCATCACTTCGGTGTAGGGCCGTATGGGGTACGCCGCGATAACGTCCACGTCCGCCAACCTCACCCCATGAGACACCGCCTGGCATCCGTTTAACAGATCCTCTTTCTCCCAGACTTCGAATTCTTCTTTGATGTCTTCCTTAATGCGCGCCATCAGCCTCCCTCGTTGCTCTTCTCCTTCTTTTCTTCTCCTTGGGTGGTACAACTTCCCCATCACGGTACTCCATGCCGGTGCCCGTGACATAAGGATAGTGTATGCGTTTCTTACCTTTTTTTTCCTCCGCCCACTGGATGTAGCCTTGCGGATCACGTATGTGGTGTTTCCAAGGGCTGCTGTTATCCTCAAACTTCAGTTCATCCACCATAACAATGCATTCTGGGATGGGACAGACCGCCGCGCACTTATGGCATCCGACACAGACCTCGTAGTTGATATCGTAGAGGCCGTCTTCTGTAGGATCAAAGCACTCATCCGGGCACTCTAGCCAACAAAGGGTACATTTGATGCACAGGTCGAATCGCACCACCGGGCGTTCGGTCTTAGTGGTCCCTCGTTTGAACATGTCGTTGCGGGTCTGGCCTTTAGGTCCCATCTTAAAGCCACGTGGCACGGCTGGCACCACTACGCCCCCTTCTTCAAATTCGTGCCACTTGGGTAACACCGGTATCTCATAAGGCCAGTCGATGCCCTGCTCTGGCGTCACCAATTTGATGCGGCGCAGGGTCGCATCGTAGGCTTCCCGCGCCGCCTGCGCTCGATGCTTTTCCTTGGTCTTTGCAAAGAGATATTCCTCCACTGCCTCGATTGAAATAATGCCAGGGTCCACGGCTGCGATGGCACCGAGGCTGCGCTCACGCGTGAGGTCGTCCTTGAAGACCCACAGCCCTGCTAGGCTGGCATCACCCTCTAAGGTGGCCAGGCGATAGTTGAAGGGCCTACGGGCGATGAATTTGAGGAGGTGGTCATGACTTTTCCGGGTCACCACCAGCAGGCATCCCTTCTGGTGGACTTTCTCGTTGATGGGGCGTACTCCGTGCCAGCCCCAGGGTTCTACCCCTTTCACCATGGTGTCGTCCATAACCAGAGAGACATCGGCCTCGTCGATATCCATCTTCGCCCCGCACTCCGCTTCTAATTCCTCCTCAGAAAGGTCCGGGGAGACGAATGCGAAATATTTGCAGGGGATGCCGTTGCGCTCCGGGGAATCGCTATAGCGGCCATTTGAAAATGCTATCTTCCCCATCCGGCTGGCGATCATGACAATATCACTGCCAATATATTTCCCGAGATTTTTCTGAAAAATTCCCCTGTAGTTAACCTCTACCCGTTTTATCACCTCAGGGTCAACATGATTGATGCTGATCTGGGAGCGCCCAATTTACACACCTTTTTGGGTGTCCAAAAACCTCATTTGACCCTCGGAGATTTCATCTACAAGAAAGGGGGGACCCTGGCAGAAGTAATGTCGGACACCTGCCGTCCTGGACTAAAACTGGCGGCGGGCTCCAATCAGCATCTGTATATGGCGAATCTTAGTTACTTTCAGAAGCTTAAACTCTTGAGACACATCAAGAAGCTGAACCACGGCCATACGATCATTGATACCGGGGGTGGTATCTACTTTAACGGTCTCGATTTCTTTCCGATTTCAGACCTTGGGGTCCTTGTCATCAACCCAGATCCGGCTTCTATTGAAAATGC
>JALLON010000271.1 GCA_027717925.1 Acidobacteria bacterium AH-259-G07
TTTTCATAGCCAGCAGTTGAGCAACCGTCCGCTCGGCGCCGGCGACCGGGCTACCTATTCCGAAATTATTCGGTGGATCACCTTCGGCGCACTTTTCGTCTCCCTCATTGTGGTCTACGCCTGGTCTCACAATGAGATCCTCAACATTAGCTACAGGATGGAGCAGTTTAGAAGAGAGAACAACGAGCTTAGTGAGAACAATGCCGCTCTGCGTGCCGAGCACTCTTCTCTCATTAATCCGGAGAGCATCGACCATCTGGCCAGGAAAATCGGTCTGGTGACTTCTAACCGGGCTGACGTCAAAATTCTCGATTCGCACCTGCCGATGGTCAAACCTTCTGAAAATTTAGTCGCTCAGTCGACGCTTCAGAAAAAGACCTTGCATGAATGAACCCTTTAGATGAATGGAAAGATTCACGACTCACGCTTGTATCTCGTCTTCTCGGTCTGTACCTGCTCCTTGGGGTGTGGAGCTTGGCTCTGGTCGGTCGCCTGGTTCATCTGCAGATATTTAAATCAGACGAATATCGTTTAAAGGCCGAACAGCAGCAGATGGGCTTCATCGAACTCAGCCCCATACGCGGTGACATTCTGGACCGGCACCTCGATGAACTGGCCATCAGCATCAAGATGGATTCTCTTTTTGCTCACCCAAAAGAGGTGCGCGAACCCCTCCTCACGGCCAAGGCTCTTGCGCCCATCCTCCAGGAGCATAAACAGGAACTTTACAAAAAGCTCATCACTGATCGCGCCTTCGTTTACCTGGCCCGCAAGATCCCGCCACGCCAGGCTGACCAAATCCGAAGGCTGAATCTACCTGGAGTCTATTTTCAGGAAGAGACCAAACGGGTTTATCCTGGCCGCGAATTGTCTGCCCATGTGCTCGGCTTTGTGGGTGTCGACAACGAGGGGTTGAGTGGTCTCGAGTATCTTTACAACGATTCGATTAAAGGAAAGAAAACCAGAGTTCATCTTCACGTCGATGCACGGCGACACAGTTACGCCAGTGACGCCCAGCCGGATCAGTCTGACAGTAACGTCATGGTGTTAAACATCGACAGGCCGATTCAATACATCGTCCAGCAGGTTCTACAGGAGGCCATTGCATCCAGCCAAGCTCTCAATGGATGTGCCATTGTGATGGACCCTCATACGGGCGAAGTCTTAGCTATGGCCTCGTATCCTTTCTTCAATCCTAACCGCTACTTTGATTTTGGAGCCGATGCACGGCGCAACCGGGCCATTTTGGATATCCATGAACCAGGCTCCACCTTCAAACTCATCACTTTTTCCGCCGTGCTCAACGAAGGCTTGGGACAAGTGTCTGAGTTGATCGACTGTCGTGTGGGAACGCTGCGAATAGCGGGAAAGACCTATCGCGAAGCCAAACACAGCTTCGGACTTCTTACCATTAATGAGGTGCTGGCCAAATCGAGTAACGTTGGAACAATCAAGCTCGGCCTGCGCCTGGGAGAGGAGAAATTCTACAGTTACATCAAGCGCTTCGGTTTCGGTGAGAAAACGGGAATCGATCTGCCGGGAGAGCAGACCGGGTTGCTGCGTCCTCCCTCTCAATGGTCAAAGATTTCCATTGGAGCTATTTCGATTGGCCAGGAAGTGGGTGTGACCGCGCTTCAACAGTTGAGGGCCATGTGTGCTATCGCCAATGGGGGTTATTTGGTCACCCCCCGAGTGGTGCGTCGAATTTTGACACCCGACGGAGAAGTTCTCGACGAGCCGTCGCCCAACAAGCAGCGCATCCTCCAGCGCGAGACGACTCTTAAAATGAAGGAATCTCTGTCCCTGGTTGTCACGCAGGGGACCGGAAGTGGCGCTCAACTGAACGGTTACTCTTCCGCAGGAAAGACGGGAACCGCTCAAAAATTCATCGAAGGAAAATATTCCAACACCCGGTTCATTGCTTCTTATACGGGATTCGCACCCTTAGAGGTACCGGTCCTGGCCGCCATCTTGGTCATTAACGAGCCCAAAGGAGAGCACCATGGAGGCCAGGTGGCAGCACCTGCCTTTAAGCAAATCATGGAACGCTTACTCATCCACCTCCGCGTCCCCCGCGATCAGCCCCTGCAGATCGAAAAGATGCGTCCGAAGACAGCGCCAATGGAACTTACAGCTTCAGAAGGTATCTCAGTAAAAGAGGAACAGCTTCCGAGGGAAAGACTGGAAGAGACGGTTCTGACACTGATTCAGAAAGAGCCCTCAAGCCAAAAGTCGCAGCACAAGATAACGGTAGAAACGAGCACTTTTTCATTACCCGACTTTTCCACCTTGAGTCTAAGGGAGGTGGCTCGGGAATGCGCCCGGCTTGGTCTAGCTTTGAAGGTTTCCGGCAGCGGCGTGGCTGTTGCCCAGCGGCCTCCGGCAAGAAGCCGGGTTTCAAAAGAAACGGTTTGTGAAGTCTTTTTTTCGAATAAAGGACAAGATGCGTCTTCAAGAGTTGCTCTCCAAGGTGACCGTAAAGTCTCTTGGAGGGCCCCATAGCCAGATGGACCCTGAAATTCGATCGATTGAATACGATTCGCGCCGGGTGAAAAACGGCTCGTTCTTCTTCGCCATTGAGGGCACCCTCACGGACGGCCACCTTTATCTTGACGAAGCATTGCAAAAGGGCGCTGCTGCCGTGGCCTCTGAACGGGAAGCCCCTCTAGGCTTTCCCGTCCCTTGGATTCAGGTTGAAACCGTAAGGGCCTTTTTGGCGCTGTTGGCCGATCGATTCTACCAGTACCCCTCCCAGCGGCTTCAGTTGGCAGGGGTCACTGGAACGAACGGGAAGACCACCACGGCGTTTCTCATTCACTCCATTTTGGAACAGCAATCCCCTGCCCAGCGTTTGGGGACCATCAAAACCAAAGTGGGGGACTGGGAGGTGGAATCAGGGCTGACCACTCCCGAGGCCGTGGATATTCAAAGAACCCTGGCCCAGGCTCTGAAATCGGGGTGCAGAACCGGAGCCGTAGAGGTTTCCTCTCACGCTCTGTTTTTCTACCGCGTTTACCGATGTCATTTTCCAGTGGCCATTTTTACAAACTTGAGCCAGGACCATTTGGACTTTCACAGTAGCCTGGAAGAGTACTTTCAGGTCAAGTGCCTGCTCTTTCAATCCGACTATAACCCCGGTCTCAAGCATGCTGTGCTGAACGCGGATGACCCTTTCAGCGCACGCATCCAGCTCCCCCCGGACACCCACCGAGTGACCTTCGGATTTTCAGAAAACAGCGAAGTGCATCCGCTGGCCCATAAGACTTCCGTTGAGGGTACCGAGGTTGACCTCAAGTTCTTGGATCAGCATCTCTCGCTAAGCAGCCGGCTGGCCGGCGAATACAACCTCTACAACATGATGGCCGCAGCCACTGCCGCCAGCCTCTTGGGAATTCCTGATGATCAAATTCGTGAGGGTGTGGCACGGCTGGCGAGGGTGCCAGGGCGTTTTGAAAAGGTTGAAATTGGACATCCCTTCACCGTCATCGTCGACTATGCCCATACACCCAACGCCCTGGAAAACGTTTTGAAGCTGTGCCGTCAACTGAGCAGAGGACGAGTTCTCTGTGTTTTCGGCTGTGGCGGGGATCGAGATCGAGCAAAGCGCCCCTTAATGGGAGCCATTGCAGTTCGGGACGCCGACCTGGCCATCGTGACTTCGGACAACCCCAGATACGAAGATCCCGAGAAGATTATCCAGGAAATCCGTGTCGGGATTCCGGCTGGTTTCA
>JALLON010000272.1 GCA_027717925.1 Acidobacteria bacterium AH-259-G07
TGCAAGGTGCTGAGAATCACCCTCTTGATGTGTCGGAAGTTGCGGCGGCCAACCACCACGGAGACCCAAAGTCTGGACCAGACTTCAAGGGTCGTCAGTACCCAGATCACCCGCTGCTTGGTTCCAATAAATGTCCTGATCTCGTCGGCCTGAAGTTCATGGATGAGAAAACCCTTGAGCATCCGATTGTTGAATCGTTGTGCATACGTCGCAGCCGACTGAAGCCACCGGGCGACAGTGCCCCAAGCCATCTGCTTTATTTGAGCCATGGCCGAGATAGCAATGCCGTGTACACGCATGTGGACAACTTCATCGAATAAGGACCGGGGCTTATGCAGGCGATAATAGGGCGTGCCGTGGGTAGAGCAGAAGGTTCTACTGCATTCTTTGCAACGGTAACGTCGACGTTTGCCCTGCGTGGTGATGTAGAAGGAGTGGCAAATGATGTTGCCTTTACCGGATTGTCCGCTCAACGGACAATCGGGGTTGGGACAGGCGCGAGATAAGTTCTTGCTCTGCTGCATACATGTTTGATGACAGAAAAAGCGGCGGGAATCCAGGCAGAATCATTTATTCCAGGGCTGCAGAAGACGATCAACAACACTTCCCTGAGGAAGCACCGCTGGACTAGCTTTTTTGGCAGTCCTCATTTTCAACCTCATCAAGGACCAATTCGCCTAGAAAGAGACCCCAGTGAACTAAACCAATATCCCATGCATCATATCCCATGCATCAATGCGTTCATTGGCCCTTTGAACGTAAAGGTACTTATCACTCAATGCCAAGAATGATCCCAACTGTCCGGCAGGAAGTTCTTGCAGAGTGCCGTGATGCCTCTTGCCGCCACCCAAACGGTAATGACAAGCTACTTCCTCCGGTCTATCTCCTGTCTCATCCAGTTTTGCTAGCAGGAGGTCTCTCGTGTCCATGGCTTCTCCCTTCATTTAATCTTCATCGACATCCGTAATAACCACTTTAGCGCTATCCAAAAAGGACTACAGTGATGATCATCACGAAGAATCTGAAGTGGCATCCCAGCAGTCGTGCAAATGATTATCGCAGGCTCCGAGACACTGACTGCCCTCGACCCATTTGGACTTCCACGACAAGCCGGCCTTCATGGGTCGGTCTCCAGTTCATAAAGCCGCTGGCTGTGGCCGCTGACCAGAGATTTGGCAAGGCGGAATCTCCGCACCGTTTTCTCTTCCAAGGGGATCTCGCTGAACCTTGGTGATAAAACTTTTAGGGCTCGCATTTCGCCGAGCAGGCGATGGCGGGCCTGATAAACTGTTCCATTTGGACCTGTTCCCACCACGTCAAGGATCTCGAAACGGTTCAAAAGGCTCGGGTCGGTGAGACTCATTTCCTCCTCGCCCAATGCGCTTCCATCCATGGGACAGAATTGGAAAGAAGAATCCCATGTCTACTGACACTTTGGACAACACTCCATCACCGAGCTCCTAAAAACTTTCCCCCGACTCCCTAAGCCTGTATACTTCGTTTCAACGCAAATTTTAACGCCAAAGTTGTTTTAAGGGAAACATGGGCATTCTTATCCTAATGCTGGCTTTGTTTCTCATCTCTCCTTGCAGCGGACAACACCAGCTGCAGCAGCAGAGTTCCCCGGTGTTCAGAACACAAGTGAATTGGATCTATCTGAATGTCACGGTGGCCGATCGTGACGGACGGATGGTCCCTGGACTCGACAGGAGCAACCTCGAAGTTTACGAGGATGGCGTCCTTCAGGAAACAAAATTCTTTAGTGCTGAGAGACAGCCGATTTTCCTCACGGTCTTGATCGACGTCAGCGGAAGCATGTCTGACAAGTTCGAGGAAATACGCGACGCTGTCTTGCATGTGCTGGATGGTCTTTGCCAGAAAGATATCGTTAGAGTGATCCTTTTTAGCCACGAAATCGAGACGATAGAGAATGTGCAAGAGCGTAAGGACCATTTCATGAGGGCTTTTGAGCACGTGAAACTCAGTGGATGGACGCGACTTTATGACACCATCGACTTGGCGCTGAGGCAAAGCAGCGGGATTAGAGGAAGTCGGAAAGCGATCGTTGTGATTTCTGATGGGGAAGACACAAAGAGCCTGATCCGTTTGCGCTCACTTCTCGAGCGAACTAAAGAATCAAATGAGTCAATTTACACTCTGGGCATCGGGCATTTCAGCAGAAGGGGATTGCTTTCCAGTCTCTTTTCGGACGACCTCCACCATGGGCCCGGAGTGAACCAGAATGTTTTACGGCGTATCTCGAAAGTCACTGGAGGGCGTTCTTACCTTGTGGCGGGAGAACATCATAAGGGCGGGCGCGACTTCGTAGATTATTATTGCCAGCTAATCCTGGATGAGTTAAAAACTCAATATTTACTCGCTTATAGCCCCAGTAACCCGGTCAAGAATGGTGAGTGGCGTGAGATAAAAGTGAAAGTAAAAGGCAAGAAATACGCGGTTCGCACCCGGTCCGGCTATTACGCTAGGGCAAACTAAAATACACCCGAAAACTCAACTCGATCTCATCTTTAACTCGGACGGTTCCCGCGCCTGCAGTTACGGGCTTGATTCCAAATTCCGTCTGCTTGAACCTGCTTCGTCCACTCACGTGCAACCGCGGCTCAGTCGCTTCTATCTTGGCCAGGACCTGAACCTCCTTGGTCTCTCCGCGGACAGTCAAATCACCCACTATACCCAGCCGCCCATCCTTCAGTTTCCTTACCATTGAGGACTTGAATATTACCCGCGGGTATTTATCGACATAAAGAACCCTTCCGCTTGCCATGGTTTGTTGAACTTCTTTTCGGTCCTCTTCGCTTAGATGAGGATCACGAATTGCTATCTGTTTTGCGACAACTTCTAACTCCACTGAGCTTTTTTCAACATCATCTGGATAGTAGGTGATCTTGCCCCGCGCAATGGGAGCTTCAATGAAGTGCTCATCGCCCAGAAAACCCAAAAAACCTCCAGTATCCAGGTGAATCTTGATGATGCTTTCCTTGGAATCAATCTGATAGATCTGCTGTGCCAAGCAATGAGAAATTAAGATCAAGCTGAAAATCAGACCGAGAACCGCTTTATTTTTCATGACTTGGTTCGACAGTTTTAACCGCCCAGTAAAGCATTGAAACCGTCACTATCGATACACAGCGGTCAAGCGGTCTCTGCTGTTTTCCTTCGTAACCGCTCAGGTGGTGCTGAAACCTCCCAGGAGACGTGCATTGATGGCCACGATAACGGTCGACAAAGACATCACAATTGCACCGACAGCGGGAGAAAGTACAATGCCAGCGCCGTAGAGCACTCCAGCAGCGAGAGGAATCGCCACGACATTGTATCCTGTCGCCCACCACAGGTTTTGGACCATTTTTGAGTAGGTGGCACGCGCCAGCTGAACGATCGCCACTACATCACGAGGATCGGAGCGAACCAAAATAACATCAGCAGACTCAATAGCCACATCGGTGCCTGCCCCGATCGCGATTCCCACATCCGCCTCTACGAGGGCCGGAGCATCATTGACTCCGTCTCCGACCATGGAAACAGTAAGGCCGCGCTTTTTGACTTCTTTGATTTTTTCCGCTTTCTCGTGGGGCAAAACTTCTGCAAAGAAGTGATCCAGCTTAAGTTCCTCGGCTACCCACTTTGCTACGGCTTTCGAGTCTCCGGTGAGCATCATAACCTGGATTCCCACTTGCTTCAGACGGTGCAGCGCTTC
>JALLON010000273.1 GCA_027717925.1 Acidobacteria bacterium AH-259-G07
TTCTCAGTAATGTAGTCCTCTCGGATCGGGCTAAAAACATCCAGAGCTTTCACGGGACCCGCTAGGGCAATCGCCTTGTGAGGCATGTTGGACGGAATAAGATACAGTGAGCCGGGTTTCAGGACTTTGGTTTCTGATCCAATCGTTAGTTCCATTTGTCCTTTCAGCACGACGCCTCCTTGTTCGTGGGGATGACTGTGAAGAGGTACTTCTGCCCCCTCGTCAATCTCCACATAGGAGAGCATTAATTTTTCGCCGTACGGTGCACGAATGCGTGTACCGGGAAAGATCTCCTGAGGCTTAATCTTCGATAAATCGATAAAAGGCATAACTCCTCCATTTCATGTGGTGGTATCGATTGTAAGGAAAATCCGGGAACATAGTACGGTTTTTTTTGCTACGAGGGCTCCGGCGATAAACACAGTTCTTGTGGTTTTGCGATATCATGGGATATGAGGGATGCATACTTTTTGACCGTCTCTTGAGGGTGTGTGTTTCTTCCTAGTGAGGCCCCTTTGCAGAGTTAAAGCAATAGTCATTGGTGTTCTATACAAATGATCGCGAATGATGTTCGGCTTGGCAAGGACGTGACAATCTATCACCCTGATCTTGTCAATCTCTATGGATGTGAGATAGGGGATGGATGCAAGATCGGTGCGTGAAGGGAAATAATGATTCCATTCCTTGATTTGAAAGCACAGTATCTGAGTGTAAAAGATGACATTGACGCGGCGATTGCTCGCGTGCTGGAGAGTGGCCAGTTCTCTTTAGGAAAGGAAGTGGCAGCCTTTGAAGAAGAATTTGCCGCATACTGCCAGACCCAATTTGCCATTGGCGTGAATTCAGGTACCAGTGCCCTCCATCTAGCATTGTTGACTGCCGGCGTCGGGGCAGGAGATCAAGTCATTACCGTGCCGATGACCTTCGTAGGCACCGTGGCCGCCATTCGCTACACCGGAGCCACTCCAGTTTTTGTGGACATCGATCCATGCTCTTATACGATGGATTTCACGAAAATCGAAAACGCCATTACTCCTCAAACCAAGGTCATCCTGCCGGTTCACCTTTACGGACAGATGGCTGACATGGACCCTATCATGGAGATTGCCCGACGCCATTCGCTGATTGTGATTGAGGATGCTGCTCAGGCTCACGGCGCGGAGTACAAAGGCCGCCGCAGCGGTAGCATCGGTGACCTTGGCTGCTTCAGTTTTTATCCGTCGAAAAATCTTGGAGCGTACGGCGAAGGTGGGATGGTAACCACCAATAACCCGGAGTACGAAAAAATCATCCGTATGTTGCGCAACTGGGGACAAGTAGGCAGATGCAACCATGTGCTCAAGGGTTTTAACTACCGAATGGATGGCATTCAGGGTGCCATCTTGCGCGCTAAATTGTGCCGGATCGACGAGTGGACCGAGACTCGCCGCAGACTTGCAGCCTCCTATGACCTGCTGCTCGCTGGTAGCGGTGTCACGATCTCCCAGACTCTGCCTACTCGTCGCCATGTCTACCATATATATGCCATTCGAACGCCACAACGCGATATCCTCCAGCAAACCCTTCGCAATCATGACATGCAAGCAGAAATACACTATCCCGCACCGATACATCTGATGCAGGCTCACGACGACTTAGGCTATCAGTCTGGAGACTTTCCTCATTCCGAGAGGTTGGCGCGGGAGGAACTCTCGCTGCCGTTGTATCCGGAGCTGCCGGAGGAGGCGTTGGAGCAGGTCGTGGAGTGTATACGCAACGCCAGCATGGAGGCGATCCATCGATAAAGGCTCAAAGTGCTTCCCGGTGCAGAGTACCTGCCGGCTGAAATGAGAGCAGTGTTGTGTGTGGTATTTGCGGTATCTTGAAAGCAGAACGTTCTGATCCGGTTGACCGGACACTACTGGAACAGATGAATGCCACCTTATATCATCGCGGGCCGGACAGCATTGGAGTCTACGTGAACGGTAATTTCGGACTAGCCATGTGCCGCCTTGCCATTATCGATGTGGCTGGTGGACAGCAACCCATCTTCAACGAAGATAAGAGCATCGTGGTGGTCTTCAACGGCGAAATTTACAACTTCCGCGAGTTGCGAGCTGAACTAGAGCAATATGGTCATCGCTTCGCGACCGAGAGCGACACCGAAGTGATTGTGCACGCCTATGAACAGTGGTGCGACAATGCTTTGCTGCGCTTTAACGGCATGTTCGCATTCGCCCTTTGGGATCAGCGCAGCGAACGGCTCCTGCTGGCCCGGGACCGGATGGGAAAGAAACCACTTTATTGGCACAACTCGCCCCAGGGACTGCTCTGGGCCTCAGAGGCGAAGGCGCTGTTGGTCGTGCCCTGGGTGAAGCGGCGTTCTAATGCCTGGGCTTTGCATCACTACCTCACGCTGCAATATACGCCCGACCCGCTTACGATTTTCGAAGGTATCTACCAATTGCCGGCGGCCCACAAGCTGGTTGTGGACCGTGGCAGAGAGCCCCAGATCTCGCGCTGGTGGCAGCTAGCCTTTGAGCCGAAATGGGATTTGCCCGAAAACGAGGTCCTGGTGCAGGCCAGAGAGTTATTGGGGAGAGCAGTCGAGCGCCGACTCATCTCGGAAGTACCACTGGGCGCCTTTCTAAGTGGCGGAATTGACTCCTCGAGCATCGTGGCGCTCATGGCGGAACGAATCTCGCAACGGGTCAGGACTTTCTCGATTGGATTTGAAGAGCGACATTTCTCCGAGACGCACTACGCCCGGCAGGTTGCCGAGCGCTACAGGACCGACCATCACGAGTTTATGTTTGGACCTAGCGACCTTGTGCGTGCGATTGAAGGTGTGATCGCAGCTACTGACGAGCCGTTGGCAGATCCATCGGCGTTGCCACTTTATGAACTGGCCAGACAAACGCGCCGGCACGTTACAGTGGCGCTTTGTGGCGATGGCGGCGATGAGACACTGGCAGGCTATCGTCGCTATGCCCTCGACAGCTTGCTGCGTCCCTATGCAGCACTGCCGAAT
Source organism: Acidobacteria bacterium AH-259-G07 (assembly GCA_027717925.1). Taxonomy (GTDB): domain Bacteria; phylum Acidobacteriota; class UBA6911; order RPQK01; family JADFOI01; genus JALLOL01. The sequence goes on from JALLON010000273.1 coordinate 3,011, forward strand.
TGGGTTACGCAGCGCCTTCTACCGGCCGCTGTCGCGCTGCTGCCCGAACCGACCTGGCTTCCCTACGATCGTAACCCAATTGTTGGCCTGAAGCGACTCGGGCAATTTTCGAGCGTTACACCCAAGGCCTCAATCGTGCGTTGGGGTTCCTACTTTGTCCATGACGATAAGCTGGCCCTCTACGCCGACCGCTGGCGTGATGAATTTAGCCAAGTAGACACGGCCGACTGGATTGCAGCCGCCTACGACAGGGCGCAGGCATCCAGTCTGCTTGACTCTACGCTCTACGCTGATCATGTGACCTATCTGGCAGGTGATTTGCTGCCCAAGACCGATCGAATGACAATGGCTCATTCAGTGGAAGCCCGCGCCCCCCTCCTAGACCCCGATTGGGTGGAATGGACAGCGCGCCTGCCCAAGCGATACAAGGTACGTTGGCTGCAAACCAAGTGGTTACTCAAGGCGGCCTTCGCTGAGAAGCTGCCTGACGCCGTGGCAGAGCGTGGGAAGCAGGGCTTTAGCGTGCCCATTGGGCTGTGGTTGCGCCGTGAATTACGGGAATGGACGCGCGAACGGCTTCTCAACAATCGTGCCCTTGATGAGTGGTTCCGCCCCGCGGCAATCAAACAACTGCTCGAAGAACACGACGGGGGCCGGATCGACCATGGCAAGCGCCTGTGGGCGTTGGTGATGTTTGCAGTA
>JALLON010000274.1 GCA_027717925.1 Acidobacteria bacterium AH-259-G07
CCACTACCCTGCTCATTTTATCCTCACCCTGCGCAGGCGAAAACAAATCGATTTCCATAGGTCAATTTAATCTGGCGATCTACACTCGCCACTACCAACAGTCCCTGGTGCGAGATGTTTATACCGCCGCCCGGTGGACCGGCCCAGGTCTACGAGCGATTCGAAGAGGACAACAACATCACGCGGGGACCCGAAGGCATCTACATGAGACCGCCGGAAAGGCCGGGATTCGGTTGGCAATTGATCGTCGAGTAGTCCACCTTCCGCTGCAGGGAGTGAGGGCCCTGCGTGGCCTTTTCGCAATTTGCGTAAGTTTATCGCCCCGCCGCATAGACGCGATAGTGTAAAGCTGTGGGCCGCCCCAGGCGGGCGAATTGTCGCCTTTTTCCGAATATTGACGGAGCCCAGTCTCATTCCTGTCTCTTGGCATGTAACGATTCGCTCTTGAAATCTCCGGATCTCCACACCTAACTCGTTCTTGTAGCAAGACTTGGGTATCATTCGAGTTTTTGTACAGGACGGGTGTGCTTACCTATTCCAGAGCACATGGCAGCCTGGATCTTCCTTAAAGTGTTGCACACTGCTTTGTGCTGTCTTATCATCGTCGCGGGCGGGAAGGAAAATCCCGCAGATCTTTGCAGCAAACCATGCAAGCCTGGATCACGCTGATCGTTTGGATCGTCATTTCCCTGTGGCCCGTACTGGGTCAGACCTTGCCGGACACGAACCCTTCTACTTCCGAGGCTGACCTGGCCGAGGGAAGGGAATTTTACCTGGGACATTGTGCCGAGTGCCATGGCAGGGACGGTGAAGGAGGCCGCGGCATCAACCTGACCACCGGCCAGTATCGATTGAGCCGCACCGATGCCGATCTCCTTCGTCTGATCCAGAAAGGCATCCCAGGCACCGAGATGCCGCGCTCGAGACTGGTCGTTGCAGATTTGTGGAAGGTGGTGGCCTACGTGCGGTCACTGGCGAGAGCCGGGGCTTCAGAGCGGGCGTCGGGCAACCCTGAAGCGGGTGAACAGGTTTACGAGAGGATGGCCTGCACCACCTGCCACGTCGTGGGAAGAGAGGGAAGCAGTCTCGGGCCCGATTTGAGTGACATAGGTCTGCGACGATCGGTGAAATTTCTGCGTGATTCGCTTCTCGATCCCAGTGCCTACATACCGAGGAACTACCCGACGGTTGTGGTGACCGCGCGCGACGGAAAACAGATCAAGGGTATTCGACTCAATGAAGACGATTTCACGATTCAAGTGAGGGACATCTTCGAGAACTTACATGCTTATCGGAAAAGTGAACTGCGGCAAGTCCAGGCCCCAAAAGAATCCTTGATGCCCGCCTACGGATCGCTGCTCTCGGAAAAGGAAATCGAAGATCTGGTGGCGTACTTGAACACTTTGAGGGAATCGCCATGAGAAAAACAGCGCTACTCACTGTGACTCTGGCCTGCACAATGACGTTTGCCGCCGGTCAGCAAGTCTCCTACCAGCGAATCCTGGAGGCCGACAAGGAACCGGGCAACTGGTTGACCTATTCGCGCACCTACGATGCGCAGCGCTTCAGTCCCCTCAACCAGATCACGGCCGCCAATGTCAGCCGACTCCAGCCGGCCTGGATCTACCAGCTGCAGACAACCCACAAGGTGGAAACCACTCCGCTCGTCGTGGACGGCATGATGTACCTGACACGTCCGCCCAACCACGTCATCGCCCTGGACGCCGAAACCGGCCGAAAGTTCTGGGAGTTTCGATACCAAAATCCTCCCGACGTGATTGCCTGTTGCGGAAAGGTGAATCGAGGCCTGGCGATCCTCGGAGATCGACTGTTCATGAATACCCTGGATTCCATGATACTGGCCCTAGACGTCAAGTCGGGTCGCGTGCTGTGGAAAACCAAAATGGCCGACTACAAAGCGGCCTATGCTGCCACGACTGCACCCCTGGCCGTGAAGGATAAGGTGATTACCGGTGTCGCCGGCGCGGAGTATGGCATCCGAGGATTCATCGATGCCTATGATGCGGAGACGGGCAAGCGCGTCTGGCGCTTTTACACGGTTCCCGGTCCCGGTGAACCGGGAAATGAGACCTGGGAAGGGAACTCCTGGAAAACCGGGGGCGCCTCCATCTGGGTCACGGGGTCCTACGATCCAGAGCTGAACTTGACCTACTGGGGCGCGGGCAACCCGGGCCCGGACTACAATGGCGATGTTCGCAAAGGGGACAACCTGTACTCCGACTCCGTAGTGGCACTCGACGTAGATACCGGAAAACTGAAGTGGCACTTCCAGTTCACCCCCCACGATGTGCACGATTTCGATGCCGCCCAGGTCCCCGTCCTGGCTGACATTGAATTCGGCGGCAGGCTGCGCAAACTCATGCTCTTTCCCAATCGCAACGCCTTTTTCTATGTTCTGGACCGTGTGACGGGGGAGTTCCTGCTGGCCAAGGCCTTTGCCAAGCAGACCTGGGCCAAGGGCATCGATGCCAAAGGTCGGCCCATCCGCATGCCCAATACAACACCCACGAAGACAGGAACCCGCGTCTGGCCCGCCGCCTCGGGAGCGGCCAACTGGCACTCACCGACCTTCAGCCCACACACGGGTCTTATCTATGTCGCCGCCCGCGAGGGCGGAGAGACCTTTTACACAGCTGATGTCGACTACAAGCCGGGCAGCTATTTTCTGGGCGGTGAGCACAAGCGCATCCGGAGCGAGCCGAACAACGGCGGTATCCGCGCCATCGATCCCCAGACTGGGAAGATCCGTTGGGAATTTCCGGTGATCACCCGCCCCTACGCGGGGCTGATGTCCACTGCCGGAAACCTCGTCTTCGGCGGAACAGATGAAGGGCATTTCCTGGCTTTAAATGCCAAAACGGGTCAGCATCTGTGGCACTTTCCCGCCGGGGGAAGGGTGCGGGCCGCACCGATCACCTATCTTGCCAAGGGAAAGCAGTACGTGGCTATCTCCTCGGGGGACATTCTCGTCTCCTTTACCCTGAAAGACTAACAATCGCGCGACTGGGAACAGCCAGGACAGGCTTATCCGAGTGTCGGAAGCGGACACTTCGATAACTTGTAGCACTTGTATTGGATGTGTTACAATCCTTTCCATGGATACCACCATTCGCAATCTGGACAAAGACATTTATCGAGAATTGAAGGCGCGCGCCGCACTTTGTGGAAAGACAATTGGAGAACTGGTCAACGAGGCTATTCGTTGCTATCTCGCCAGGCCGTATCGGTACACTAGAGCCAAAAGCCTTCGCGACATTAGTCCGGAGCCTTATCCAAAGGGGACGGAACATCTCAGCGAGGAAATCGACCGCGTTGTTTACGGAATAGAGTAGATGATTGTCCTCGATTCCAGCTTCCTGGTTGCCTATCACAACAGTCGCGATGTGCACCACCGTGCCGCAAACAAGACCATGCAACAGCTCCTTAAGGAAGAGTGGGGCCGAATTCTCTTGCCCGAGTACGTATTCCTTGAAGTTACGACCGTCCTGGCCAGGCGGCGGGACCTGCAGACGACTGCAATCGTGGGCGAAACCCTTCTGAGTGCTCGCGAAATTGAATTTGTTCCCTGCTCAGATGTTTTCCTGGATGCGTTCGAGATCTTCAAGACACAGTCCGGTGTCGGCTTGAGTTTTGCAGATGCAGCGATCGTCGCCATAGCTCGCCGGAATGCAGCGAAGTACATTGCAA
>JALLON010000275.1 GCA_027717925.1 Acidobacteria bacterium AH-259-G07
TAAGAGCCCATGGTTGACCCCTTCAGGTTGCTTCTCCTAAACTACACTCAGTGAACCGCACTGAGCGTCTACTAGACTTGATCACCTACCTGTTGAATGCCCGGGAACCTGTGTCGTGGCAGGATATTAAGAATCACTTTCCGCAAGACTACGCGAAAGGAGTCGAGGAATCCAATCAGAGAAAGTTTGAACGTGACAAGGCGGAACTGATCTCCTTAGGGATCCCGATTGACTATTACAGCGGGACGAGCGTTAAAAAAGAGGGTTATATCATAGAGAAAGAAAAGCTGTTTCTGCCCGAGATCCAGTTCACGCCGCAGGAGTCTTCGCTATTGATGCTCTCAGTCAGCGCAGTGTTGGAGAACGAGGGTTTCCCTTATCGAGACCAACTGGAATCCGCGCTCCATAAGATTATCAGCATCAATGATCACATCAGTCCTCCCCCACCTGAAATCACCATCACGTACGCCGCCGGTAGAAGACCCTCAGCTCGCTCAACCTGGGTGAACGAAATCCAGGACTCCTTGGACCGACGAAAGACGATCGAAATTGTATATCACGCTTTTTCGACCGGGGAGACAACTCGGCGTGAGGTGGATCCCTATGGCCTGATCTTTCGAAGGGGGAATTGGACGCTTATCGGTTGGGATCATTTGCGTAAGGATTTGCGCTCGTTTGTACTAACTCGGATCAAGGACTTGAAGATCAATCCCCGACGTCCTGGAACCCAGGATTATGAGATACCTGAAGATTTTTCCCTGAAAGGATATCAGAATCAGCAGCAGTGGGAGCTGGACTTTCACCAGCCGATTCGAGTGACGATACGAGTATCTGCACACCGGCTTCCAGAACTTTTGCCCCAATTAACGACCGCGAAAAGAGCAAACGCGAACACGTTCCACTTGAAGGTGACGAACCGTTCCGGCTTGATTTCCTGGATCCTCTCTCAAAAGACCGATGTCCAGGTTGTGGACCCTAAGGAAATACGAGATGAAATTCGCGAGGTGCTTCACAAGCTGCTATGAACATCACCGAGCGGATCAACCGCATCCTCTTCATCCTGAGCTATGTGTCAAAAAACCAAGGGATCAGCGTGGAAAAGCTGGCCCAACGAGTGGAAATGCGTCCCAAGCAGCTCATGAAAGAGCTGGATTTCATGCTACTCATCGGAAAGCCCCCCTTTCGTCCCGACGATTATGTCGACATCTACGTGGAAGAACAGAAGGTCTATGTCGAATTCGACCAGATGTTAAACCGCCCGTTGCGCTTTACCCGTCCCGAGGCAATGGCCCTACTAATTTCCCTGCAACTTCTTGATCCCGAGTTGGATCCCGAAGTTGTGCGGTCCCTCCAGGCTCAAATCGAGAAAGCCATTTCAAACTCACTCGATCCCGCAGCGCGCCTGGAGGATCGAATCGTCCTTGAAAAGCCTTCCCGACCCCTCTCTCATCACTTTGCTCTTTTGCGTCAAGCGATTGAAGAAAACCAAAAGGCGGACATCGACTACTACTCCTTGATGCGAGACACAACAAGCCATCGAGTCATCCGGCCCTATTTTCTAATGAAGAATCTGGGCTACTGGTATCTGACAGGCTACTGCGAGATGCGAAGGGACTTGAGGACCTTCAAATTCGAACGCATTCTTTCTGTAAAACTCCAGGAAGATAGATTTCCGCCACCGAAGGGTCTCAACGTGAATAAATACAAGAAGGATTTTTTGAAATCCATGGGGCGTCAGCAAATCGAAATTCATTTCGACGCGAAAGTGGCTCCCTGGATTGAAGAATGGTGGGGCTCCTCCGTGAGAAAAGGCGAAAATGGAGGCGTTGTGCTCACCTTTTCCAGTGAAACGCTGGAATATCCTTCACGCCTGATTCTGAGTTTTGCACCTCATGCGAAACCGCTGAGTCCACCTGAACTGATTGGAAAAGTGCGAGGGGATTCCCGAGAACTTTTGGAATTGTACCAAAGCCAGGCGACGAGTTAGCGCAATGCTTTCCAGCTGGTGCTTTACTCACTCCCCTGGAGCGACGGAAGCGGCGGCTCGCTCAACGCACAAGGCTGATCGAGTGACCTCAGGAATTCGAGCAGGTCTTCCTTTTCTGCAGCTGAGAGTGTGACCTTCTTGAGATTGGCACGATCCAATTGAGGATTTTCTTTCCCACCACCCACCATGATATCCACCACTTCTTCCAGCGTGGCAGTGCTGCCATCGTGAAAGTAAGGAGCTGATTGGGCGACATCCCTTAGAGTGGGGGTCTTAAAGGCACCTTTATCTTTTTCATCTTGAGTGACCTTATAGCGCCCCAAATCCGGCTCCTCGGCGTCCATTCCAATTCCCACGTTGTGATATTGAAAGTCAGTGAAGAGAACCCCATCGTGGCAATTGTTACATTCAGCTTTTTTGAAAACCTCATAGCCACGTTTGGCCGCATCGCTCACCGCTGATTCATCTCCAGCCTGCCAACCATCCCACGGCGTATCGTGACTGACGATGGTCCGCATATAAGCAGCCAAGGCCTTAGACACATTTTCGGGTGTAGCACCCTCGTTAAAAACCTTTTGAAACTGGTCTCGATACCCCTCGATGGAATTGAGCTTTGCCACGATTTCGCCTGGATTGTTGGCACCCATATTGCCGCCTTTCCAGGCAGCCAAGGCCTGGGCCTCCAGGCTCTTAGCACGTCCGTCCCAGTAAAATTCGGGGTGGTAGCCAATATTCCATAGTGTTGGAGAGTTACGCGTCAGAGCTTTATCGAAAGCGCCAACCGCCGTGGGTTTTCCGTCCGCCAATCCCAGTTCGCACACATGACAGGAATAGCAAGAACGGCTGCCATCCCCACTGATCCGCAGGTCAAAAAACAACTGCCAGCCTAAGGCGGCTTTCTCAGCAGTGATCGGATTGTCTTCGGGAATGTCCATCGCCACATAAGTGGGCAATGGAGCATAATCAGAGGGGTCAGCCGGGAGCGAGAGAATCTCAGGTTCAAACGGCGGCGCTTCAGGTTCTGTGGTGCAAGCAACCACAAAGAAGCCGGCCGAAAATAGAAAAATGAAAAATCTTGATGCATTCATGATGTCCTCCTTCCCGTGGCGAGGTGTTGATAAGTTAGCACAGTCCTTTGCAAGAACCAACCGTCAATATGTGCTAGAATAATATCCGGCAGGCTGATGAGAAGACTTTTTCTGTACTTTTTCGCTGTATTGAGCCTCTTTAGCTCACTGCAGGGAGGGCATTTTTCTTCGCCCATTCGAAAGGGCCATTTCTTCTTGCCGTCTCGCACTTTGTTTTTCTTTCGGCCTGATCTGTACATCCATGGTCATGCGTTTTCAGGCCCCATTATTTATTCCTCCCCAGTCTATCAAACAGTGAGTCTTCTCCACGGTCGGCGATCTTATGGAGTTTATCAGATTGTTCTCAATAGCCCTGTAAGAACGGAGATTGTACGGGCGAACACTGCTGACTTGATTATCAAAGTTAACCCTCCAAAGGCTCTTGTTTATGTGGATGACAAGCTCATCGGCAGCGCCCGTGACTTTGCCACCGAGAGGGATCGCTACACACTTCTTGAAGGTGCACACCATCTTCGGATTGAATTCCCCGGATACAAGTCCTTCCAGACAGAGATGGAAGTGGTGGCCAACCGCACCCTCCATTTGGATATCGAACTGCCACGTCTGGCAGAAAAATCC
>JALLON010000276.1 GCA_027717925.1 Acidobacteria bacterium AH-259-G07
CGATGCACTAGAACGGGTGTGAGAAATGCGGACTAGCTGAAAACAAAGGCTCCCTTCTCGTAAATAACATCGGGAAGCTCTTCGAGTGAGTGCGAGTCCAACTGCAGACCAATCAGCGCCAGCGGATTGACATAGCCCACCTGCCACAGTTCATCTTCACTGAGGACACCCAGTTTCGCCAGATAGTTCATGCACTGCATCATGCAGCAACTGGATCCCACCAGATGGTTTGCGAGCGGGTTCCAAAGTCGACCGTTCTCTTCAAGTATCACATCCTGTCCAAGGGTATGATATCGGCCTGGAGGCAGCCCGGCGGGCGGGGCCGAGTCACTGACCACGATGAGCCTTTGTGGGCCCTTGAGAAGCGCCACGACCCGGATGAAGGTGTCAGGAACATGGTGTCCATCGGTAATTAACATGACCATCAAACGATCTTCATCGAGCTGGTCCCAGAGAGGATTGGGATGGCGCGGCAAGAGGTTTGGAATGCCATTTCCCAGGTGAGTGGCGGCAATGGCACCGTACTCACAAGCCTCCTCAATGGCCTGCCGGTTGGCCAGGTGATGTCCCAGCGAGACCGCAGCGCCGGTTCGGATAATGTGTTGAATCAGGCTTTTGGCTCCCGGCAGTTCGGGAGCAAGGGTCACCAGAGCTATGCGATTTTCAGCCAGCTGACGCAAACGGTCATAGAGAGGTATTTCCGGAAGCGCCGTGTGCCGGCGCGGGTGGGCGCCGCGTGCCCCATCTTGCGGCGAAATAAAGGGTCCCTCCACATGAATCCCCAGCAGATGAGGCGCCAAATCTGGTTCATCCATGGCCCGGGCCAATACAGGCAGGTTCTGCTCATAAACCTCCACGGCGCTGGTAATGATGGTTGGACAAAAAGCAATGGTGCCCTCTTTCCTCAGAAAATGCACGACCAGACGCAGTTGCTCGAGGTCTAATCCTGGCGCAGAAAAATCCACGCCTTGATAGCCATTCACCTGAAGGTCTACAAACCCTTTCATGGGCATTTGGGGGCCGTGTCTTTAAAATTTAAAATTTGGGGACAAACAGCTGGTGTCATCCTCAATTCCTCCCTGTCCCCAAATTTTAAATTTTAAAGACACGGCCCCCCCTCCTTCAGCAGCGAGGTGGAATCCTCATCCAGGAATAGGACCGTGCCGGGGTGCCGGCGCAAAATGGAAGCCGGAAATTGAGGGCTAATCTCTTTCTCCAGGCAGTCGCGCACGGCTTCGGCTTTCCTCTTGTCCGGAACGCTGCACAGTATTTGCCGCGCCTTGAGGACCTGCTGGACGGACATTGAGATGGCTTTTCCGGGAACTTCCGCCAGGCTCTTGAACCAACCTTCCCCCAGCTGTTGTCTTCGGCAGACTTCATCCAGCTCAACCACCAAATAGGGGTCTTCCGTCTCGAAATCGGCTGGTGGATCGTTAAAGGCCAGATGCCCATTTTCTCCAATTCCAACCAAGGCAATGTCGATCGTGTGCTGCGAAATCAAGTTGCCCACCCGGCGGCACTCGGCATCAGGATCGGGATGATCGCCGTCAATGAAAAAAAACTCACCCGGATGAATCCGCTCGACGATTCTTTCCTTCAGATATCTGCGGAAGCTGGCCGGATGGCTCTCGGGCAGTCCCACATATTCGTCAAGATGAAAAAAAGTCGTTTTCGACCAGTCGATACCGGGCTGGACCACGAGCGAGTCCAGCAATTCAAATTGAGACGCCCCGGTTGCGGCGATCACATAAGCCTGCTGCCGCTCGTCAATCGCCTCTCGGATGCCTTCAGCGGCTCGCTCTGCTGCGGCTTTTCCCAGTTCTTCCTTTGTTTTGAATACCTGGATTTGCATGGCATGTCCCTCACTTGTAAGATCTCAGAACTGTTCTGGTTTCGTGATTTTGTGCGTTCGTGTTGGCCTGCACTCGCCACGAAAGCACGAAGTCGCGAAAGCACAATCCACCTTGTCTTTGCCCATCTACATTCTGTATATAGAGGACTCTCATGGAAATTGCCACCCTCGACTGGATCATTCTTGTGGGTTACCTCTTCGTCATCACTGGCATTGGAATTGTGGCCGGGCTCAAAGTCGAAGATACAGATCACTATTTTCTGGGCAAGCGCCGCTTCGGAAAATGGCTGATGATCGGGCAGAGTTTCGGAATTGGAACGCATGCCGAGATGCCCGTTTCTTTAGCCGGGGCTGTTTACACCATGGGAGCCTCCGGCATTTGGTTCCACTGGAAGAACCTCTTCGCCACACCTTTTTACTGGATTATGGCTCCAGTATTTCGTCGCATTCGACGCACCACCATAGCGGAGCTGACGGAAGATCGTTATGGCCTGTGGATGGGTGGTGTCTATACAGTTTTTGCACTGTGCTACTTCACTTTGAATACGGCCAGTATGCTGAAGGGAGCGGCCAAAGTCATTAATCAGGCCGTTGGGGGAGACGTAGGCGTCAACCAGGTGGTCATCGCCATGACGGTCATCTTTATCTTCTACAGCTTCGTTGGCGGGCTCCTGGCCACGGCATGGACTGACTTCTTCCAGGGCTTTTTGATCATCGCCCTGTCTTTTATGCTGATTCCGCTGGGATGGTCCGCCGTTGGAGGGCTCGGCGGAATGCAAGAAAGCCTGGAAGCTTACAAGTTTTCCCTGGCGGCACCGGAGGGGATAACACTCTGGGTGATCTTGATGTTGACCCTGAACGGGCTCATCGGAATCATGGCGCAGCCTCATATGCTGGCAGCGGTCGGCACAGGAAAGGACGAACAAACCTGCCGAGTGGGTTTTATGTACGGAAACTTTGTCAAACGTTTCTGCACTGTCGGATGGACACTAGTCGGACTGATTGCGGCCGCCATGGTGGCAAAGGGAATGTTCGGGACCTCCTCACTGGCGGATCCGGAAGATGCTTTCGGTTTTGCCATCCGTCATCTGCTCTTCCCTGGCTCACTTGGGCTTATGATTGCCAGCGTTCTGGCCGCCAACATGTCGACCTGCTCCGCCTTTATGGTAGACAGCGGAGCTCTTTTTACGCAGGGACTCTATCGCAAGCATATGGTCACCGGAAAACCTGATCAGTACTACCTTTGGGTGGGGCGCTTGAGTGGGTTTTTCGTCACCATGCTGGGTGTTCTTTATGCGCTTTTCCTGATCGAGCGGGTTCTCTACTCCTTCTTGCTGACAGAAACCCTGGCGACTTTTATGGGCATCAGCCTACTGGGAGGAATTGTCTGGTCCCGCGCCAACCGCTGGGGAGCCATCGCCAGCCTGGTTACCGCCTTGGCAACAAATTTCCTTCTCTACTACCTGCGTAACGAGCGCCTCGATCACTGGGACGCCGATGTCTTTTTCATGGCCCTTCTGGCTGGAGTGGCTGCACTGGTGATCGTGAGCCTCCTGACTCCCCCAGAACCGCGCTCCAAGACCGACTCTTTTTTTGGACGGCTGCAAACGCCGACTGGTGATCCCAGATCCTTTTCCGGCGAGACTTCGGTGACCACAAAGATTGAACTGGACGCTGCTGAACTAAGCGATCCTGAACCCACTCGAGAGGCGGCCGAAGACGGCCAACAGTCTTTGCTGGTCAATTTACTGAAGCCTCGAAAAGGAAGCGCTGGGTTCGGCTTCTGGAAAGCCTATCGAATCGATCTCACCGGATTCACCATCGGCTGGGCTTTGGCCG
>JALLON010000277.1 GCA_027717925.1 Acidobacteria bacterium AH-259-G07
TTCCGAGACCTCCAGCTGGCGGAAAGCCAGCTCGTAGACGTAACCGGCCTGCAGATCCGATTGCTCGAAAGGAGAGGGAAATCGGTGAAACCAACGCCAGAACAAGTTTCGTACCGCCCCCGGACCCAGCCCATCGCAGATCTTCTGCAAGGCCTGCTCATCCTCACAACTCCGAAAGCCGTTGTCCAGTGCCAGATCGGATAGGGAGCATAGGCATTGGTCTTCCAGAAGACGGCACCCCAATCCGAATCCCAGATATAGAAGTAATAATGATTGACATAAACCATCTGCCGGGACCACTCCATATGAGGGTGCGCGGCGTTGCGTTGACTCTTGGCCTTGAAGGAGCGCCAGGCCGAGGCTTTTTCCTGGGCGATACCGATCAACACGACTTGCTCCTTTCCCTCCTGGGCTGCTTTCTCCAGATAGGGGCGAGCGACTTCTTCTTTGCACTGATCCTTTTCGAAGCGGACCACCGGCACACCGTGCTCTTTGGCGAACTGCTCAATGCCGCTCACGAACTCTCGGCCGATCTGGCCAAAGACCGCCGAGGAAGGGATCTTGTACCCTCTTTCCCAGCGCAAAAAGATGCACACCTGACCTACCGACTGCAGCTTGGGCACATAGGCTTGCAGGAAGATTCGATCCAGAGACCGGTACTTGAGTGTCACGTGTTTGCGCAATAAACTCGCATAGTCGGCCACGGCAACCTCCTGTTAATCATCCAAGAGGTTACCTGCCGGCCGGTTGAGAGGGCAATTGCCGCCCTCTCACCTCCTGATCTCGTCAATCCTCGGCGGTATGAGGTCGCTCGCTACGTGTAGTTCTGTGTTTGATCTTGAATCTCCTGAGCGACTGAGCTATCGGATCCACAGGGACGTGTGCGGATGGGAATGCCTCTAAGAGCTGCACGTAGGGGGAGCTTTGACATCGGGCGTGAGCGGGGGACTATTTTGTTGAGCTTCCGGGTTTCCTGGCCGCAGAAGAACCATCGCGACTGGTGTTCTTCCGCATCTGGTTTTCAGTGGGGAGTTTTCAGCTGTACGATACTTCAATAACTACTGATTTGTCCGGGACCGCAGAAACTCCAGAAGTTGGCGCTGCTCTTCTGCTTCCAATTGAAGGAACTGCAAAGCGACTAAATTGAGATCTTTTCCATCCTGCTGACCGGTTCAGATCGAACGACCCATCCGACGGCATTTACCCGCTGTGACAGGGACAATTGAAGGTTCATCTCCAATTTATCCCCCACTTTCAATGGAAGAGTCGTTTCAAATGCCAATCCGCCCACACTGAGATTTCGAGTCTTGGAGTCAGGAACTTGCTTGCCGATGAGCTCAGTTTCTCCAGCATCAATTACGGTGAACGAGAAAGGGACCGGCACACGAACCCTATAAGATTTCCTGCGCTGCACCGTTACCTCCTTACCGGTTGTCGAGATTGCCACATGCTGATTCCCCCGTCCGGAGATCTTTCAACCTGTGCGTCCCAGCAATAAACCGAAGCCCCTTCGTCCCAGTATTTGATCCAAACCTGCTCTGCTTTTTGAAACGGGGGCTGTGAGCTTGGCCTCGAGAGTTGCAGCGACATTTTATCTGGAGAGATTTTGGCCACGGTGGCTGCCAGCTCCCCCGTTGACTTCCCCTGAATGGATACAGCCAGGCCGATCTTCAGGTAAAGATCGAGGTTTCCGGTGCGCTCTTTACTCACGGTTCACCCCCAAATGGTTTCCGACTCAGTAAAGGCCAGTCCTTCTTCTTAGAACGATTTCAAGAAAGCCTTAACTAGTTTTGGATATTCCAATATTTGTTTCGTGACATGGTCTGTCTGCTGTCCTCCAGGGTGCGTCGCTCGATTTGTTATGCGCTTGATAAGATGTTTGGCTGCCGGCCGGGCACCGTTTGAACAAGCCCTGTCATGGCGAGCTGACTCTCCTGAGGAGTCGCATATCGCTCAGCATCTTGCCTGTTCCGAGGACCACGGAAAAAAGGGGATCTTCCGCCACAAACACCGGCAGCCTCGTTTCGTTCTTGAGTCTCAAGTCCAAATTCTTTAAGAGTGCTCCCCCTCCGGTTAAGAGGACACCCTTATCCGAAATGTCCGCCGAAAGCTCAGGAGGGGTCTGTTCCAAGGCCGCTCGGACAGCACTGACGATAATGTCGATACCGTCCGACAAAGCCTCACGCACTTCTTCATCTGTGATGGTAATGGTCTTGGGAATTCCTTCGATTAGATCGCGTCCTCTGATCTCCATCGTCAGCTTTTCGTCCAGCGGCGCAGCGGAGCCAATTTTGATCTTTACCTGCTCAGCCGTGCGCTCTCCAATCAACAGATTGTGCTTTCTTTTGATGTATTGGATGATGGATTCGTCCATCTCATTTCCTGCCACCCGGACCGAACAACTGTAAACTGGACCAGATAGACTGATTACAGCGATGTCGGTCCTTCCCCCTCCGATGTCCACGATTAAGTTTCCACCCGGTTCCGTAATGGGAAGACCGGCACCGATGGCAGCGGCTATGGCCTGTTCCACCAAGTAGACCGCCTTGGCTTTGGCACCCCGGGCGGCGTCTGTAACCGCCCTTCTTTCCACGGGAGTGATCTCTGAAGGGATGCTGATGACTATACGGGGTGCGCGCAGATGATTGCCGGTACGGGCTTTCTTAATAAAGTACTTGAGCATCTTTTCAGTGAGGTCAAAATCAGCGATGACGCCATCCTTCATGGGTTTCTTGGCAACGATCGCTATAGGCGTACGGCCCAGCATCTGTTTGGCTTCGTGTCCCACTGCCTCAACCTCGTTGGTAAGCGTGTTGATCGCTACAATGGAGGGCTCGTTGACGACGATTCCGCCGCCCGGGGTATAGACAAGTGAGTTCGCGGTACCCAGGTCAATCGCCAGATCATTGGAAAAGAAACTCAAGACTGACCGCAGGTTCATAGATCTGCTAAGATTCGCTACAAGATCTTGTTCTGCTAGGGAGCAATCAGCACTCGACACTTGCCACTTCGTTGCACCCGTCGATGCTCAGGACTAAGTCAACCAGTCTGATTTATTGCTTTCAGTAAAAGGCTGACAACGAAATTTGCACACCACTCGAGGCGAGAGGAAAAACAGTCTCCAGGAGATCGACTTTGAGGTCAGTTGTTCTCGCCTGCCGCGCCAGAAACTGGGTTGTCGCTGTTCCAGATATCGCGCGCAATTTTCCAGGCGTTGTCAGGCTGCTTTTGTAGGATCACAATATACTTGCCGTTATCCTCGATTGGTTCGCCCTCCATTACTCCTTTTCCTTCGTAGCCTTTGGTGTAGATAAAGGTAAAAAGAGCCGCCCAGAGCAAGCCCGTCAGCCAGAAGATCCAGGTTTTTTCTTCCGGTCGCCACAGGCTTTCCAGCGAGGCATACGGGCCACTCAAGATCACCTCGTGAATCAGGAAACCAAGGATTTGATACACAACATAGACGACGACACCGGCGATAATAAACCTTTTGATATCCATCGAACCTCCTCCTTTGGATCAATTTAGAAGAACGCGCGGGAGTGTCCCGCAAGCAAAGGGGTCAACTCTGCACTGTGTTGGTTGCTGGCGCATCTGATCATTCTCCCAATGACCCACATTAAGTGTATTCCTTTGACACCCGTTGCAAAATATTTTCGCAAGTTTTAAGAGCATGAGTAAGCT
>JALLON010000278.1 GCA_027717925.1 Acidobacteria bacterium AH-259-G07
CGGGCTAATTGTTCGAGCAGTTTTAGAGCCCTGGAGTGATATTCGTTTTGGCCCTCACCAACTAGGCTTTTTAGTGTCTCTTCAGCCAGCCGTTTCTGATTTGATTTCAGATAAACGTTGGCCTGATACCAGAGCGTCGCCGCTCTCCAGTGGTTCTCCAGTTCTGAGGCCTTTGCCAGCTTGTCCAAGGCCTGTGAATATTCCTTTAGGAAATAGTGCGAGACTCCGCTGTAAAAGAGGATTTCGGCGCTGAGGGGCAGCTTTGCAAACCACTCATTCGCCCGCCCGAATTGGCCCGCGTTGTAAGCGGCAAAGGCTCGCTCACGTGCATTTAATTGAGATCTTTCCTCCTCGGAGCGCGTCTGAAGAGGGAAGTAAGGATATTTCTCTTGGGTAGCAAGACTTGCCAGATCGACTGATTTGACATCTGAAGGGAGCCAAATTTGATAAAAAATAGAAGCCAGAGCGGCTAAAAGTACAGCAGCTGCCAGAAGCCACAACCTTGGTGTATTTGGTTCAGAGGTGCGCTCCCGATAACTCGCTTCCACGGCGGCCATGGTCTGAAGGCGTTCTCGACAGGTTGTGCATGTTTCAATATGGGCGAGTGCTTCCTCTGTTTCGGAGGCCCCCAACTCAGAGCGAAGCAATTCAATCAGCGGAACTTGTTCACAATTCATTGTCATCTCACCTCTTCGAAAGTGCGGTAAAACCCTTTGGCTTTTAGCCTGTTTCGAATCCGATCGATCCCTGCTGTGACGCGACTTCGGAGAGTGGAGTAAGGAATTCCTCTTTCTTTGCAGATGTCTTTGATTCTTGCGTGGTTTCGATTGAAGGTGATGTCAATCGCCTCCTTTTGTTCGGAGGGCAGCTCTTCTAGGGTCTTCCGGACCTCCTCTAGGATGGAGTTCTGCAATTTTTCGTTTTCTTTCTCAATCAGCAAAGTCAATGGATTTGCCTGATTCTGAGATAAATGACAAGAGTTCGCTTCGACAGAGTTTGTAAAGCGTGTATTTCGTCGCTTGGAGAAGCGGTAATGATCGATTGTGGTATTCAGGACTACTCGACGGATGTAATTGTACGCTTCCTGTTCAGTGTACAAACCCGTGTTGGATCGAAGCAGCTTTGCGAAGGCCTCTTGTAAAACGTCCTCCACACCGGAAGGGTCAATCAGAATGTTGTGGACAATCGATCGTAGAATAGCCTGATTCTTACGCCAGATCCGCTCGAGCATGTGAAAAAAGCTTCGCAGAAACGGATCGGTAGACGTTCTTAAATAGTAGGGGAAATCGTGCGAGGTCCTTACAGTTTAGGAGCAAAACAAAATGTTGTCAAGAGAATTTGAATCGGAATGGGTTACCCAATTGAGATGGCAGCAAAATCGGTTCTCAGTCTTGCTTTCCTTACTCCGAAGGCACCTGGGCCTGGAAGAGTACCACATTCTGCTCCGGATCCACTGCTCCTCTCGACAGTTGTTTCACAGCCCTAGGCGGTTGGGAGAATTTCAAAGGGCCTGGGTACGGGAGTTGAAAAGTGAATTGGACGCTATCTTTGCAGGATTGGAGATGGGGGAGTTCTCCTGCTCGCGGTTACACCGCCTCGTGCACCTGTATCGAGACTTGTTTCTTAATTCAGAATCCAGAATCCAGAATCCAGAATCCAGAAGTCAGGAGCCAGGAGCCAGGAGTCAGAATTGAGAAGGATGACGGGCTCTCTCCGCCAGGGTTTGCCGCAGGAAACCTCAAAACCGGTAGCTCAATCGCTCAACAGTCGGCGTTAAGTGTTAAAAAGCGCACTCGTGAGCCCTGACTTCTGGATTCTGACTTCTGGATTCTGGATTCTGGATTCTGGATTCTGGATTCTGGCTCCCGACTCGCGACTCCCGACTCCTCAGTCTCCTCTTCGTATTGCTTTTTCGAACCCGGCTCCCGTAACATATTGAGCGAGTTCTATGGCAAAGCCGGTGAGTGCCATTTATCCAGGTTCCTTTGACCCTGTGACCAATGGTCATCTGGATGTTATTGGGCGAAGTCGAGGCATTTTCGATCGGGTCATTGTCGCGGTGCTGGTAAATCTGGACAAAGAGCCTCTTTTTAGCACCGATGAGCGATTGGAGATTCTGAGTGAAGTCACACGCCAGTGGGATAATGTTGAAATCGACACGTTTGAAGGCTTGCTGGTAAATTATGCGGCTTCAAAAAAGGCTCAAGTTATTTTGCGTGGGATTCGAGCAGTGACCGATTTCGAATACGAGTTTCAAATGGCACTCATGAACCGTCGCCTGCGGCCGGACATTGAAACGGTATTCATGATACCGGCCGAAGCTTACTCTTACCTGAGTTCCAGTCTCGTGAAGGAAGTATTTACACTTGGTGGATCGGTGAGTGGTCTTGTCCCTTCGGTGGTAGAGGATTCTCTGAGAAAGAAGATCAGGTCCATAAAGGGTTGAGTGTGAATTTCAGTCGAAACAGACTGGTTCTTTCGTTTTTTCTTCTTGTTGTCGGCAGTGCCAGCCTTCTTTTCTTTACCTTGCATCCATTTTCTCGTGGTAGTGATGTCGCTGAAGTCGAACCTTCTCCAATTCTGGACTTTGCGATTGCCGAGCCGGAGATCGAGAGGATTGAAGATGTCTTTCCCCGCAATTCCACGGTGCAGGGGGTTCTGCTGGAATTTGGATTTCCCCCTGGAGCCATTCACTCCCTGATCCAGGATGTCAGGCCGGTCTACAACCTCAATCGTGTTGTGGCCGGACATCGGTTCGCTATTGAGAGGTTTGCTGACGGTACCTTCAAAAGCTTCGAATATCATATTGACGATGAGGAGTACCTGTTGGTTGGATACGAGTCCGACCGATACTATGGCACTCGGCAGCGGCATAACTTCGAGGTGCTTGTCGAGGAATTTTATGGGGAGATTCAGAATTCTCTGTGGAACACGTTAGTCTCTCAAGGCGAGACAGATAGGTTAGTGTATTTTCTGCATCAAATTCTCCAGTGGGACATCGACTTCACTTTGATTCAGCCTAAAGACTCTTTCAAGCTGATCGTGGAAAAAAAGTATCTCAACGGGGAATTTGTGAAGTACGGGGACATTGGGGCGGTCCAGTTCAACAGCGGTGGTCGTACTTTCTATGCTTTCCTTTTTGAAAATCCGGAGAACGGCAAGAAACGATACTGCGACGAGAAGGGTAACGCAGTCAGGAAAGCGTTTCTCAAAGTCCCCTTTGATTTTGATCCGCGCATCACATCACGTTTCTCTTTTTCTCGTTATCATCCCATCTTAAAGAAAAGGCGGCCTCACTTGGGGGTGGACTATGGGGCGCCGCCGGGGACACCGGTTGTAGCGTCAGCCGCTGGAGCCGTCATTTTTGCCGGCCGAGATGGGGGCTATGGTAAATTGCTGAGGATTCGTCATCCCAATGGCTACGTGACCAGCTATGCTCATCTCTCGCGTATTGAAGTGCGTGTGGGACAGAAAGTTGGGCAAGGACAGCAGATTGGACGTGTCGGATCGACCGGCCTTTCGACGGGACCCCATCTGGATTATCGGGTCCAGGATAAGAGGGGCAGGTTTGTCAATCCTCAAAAAGTTTCGGCATTGCCCTCCGATAAGCCGGTCAACAGGCGCTATTGGAAGGAGTTTGTTTCAGTTCGTGATCGGCTGCTAAATCGGTTAGCATC
>JALLON010000279.1 GCA_027717925.1 Acidobacteria bacterium AH-259-G07
CGAGCCATGAGCGGATGGTGCGCTCGGGAATGTCGTGGCGGGTGCGTCTGCGGAGAAGTCTTTGGGTATCGGTTAGAGAGTGGCCGAGGTTGAAGATGGAGATGGCCTCCAGAATTGTCTTGAGGGGGTAGGTCTTGTGCTTTCCTGCTTCGCCGGTGAGGCGATGGAGGCACTCGACACATTGGTAGAGTTGCAAGGTTCGGAGGCGGTTTCGCCGTCTGCCCTTTTTGACCGTGTCTTTGGAGTGGCACTCCGGGCAGGGCGGGTTTTCGTGTTGTGTGATGGCTCTGGACATGAATGGTGGGGTACGTGGTTAAGGATGGCGAGATGATCGTGGTGAGATGGAGGCGGTGTTTGCTTCTTTCGTAGCAAGGAATGGGATGGGTGTCAATTTTGACGGATGGTTGTGGATGGGGTTTGGTGGGTCTCGAATTTTGCCGGGCTGTCGGGCGGCAAGATTTGTGTTCTGAGACAAGGCATCCCCAACTGACAAGTTGAGATCGACGATCCCGAGTCTTTGGTGGGACTGAAGGCGAACCAGGTAAGACGACTGAGGTTAGGACTGTCGTTATAGAGCCTAACCCCGAAACGCTCGCCTCATGTCCTCGGGGAGCGCTGTAGATTGGAGTGAGTGAGGATTCAAGAATAATTTCATCTCGTACCAATACTTTTCTAAGTTATTACTGGCCCAAAAAATACCAACCCCACCTAGTTTTTCGTATTCCGCACCAGCAAAACACCCATCCTTATTGTAAAGGGCAATCTGGGATCGTATCTCTGTGCCATATTCCAAACTGACGAAGAGGTCATCCGCTATGACAAGAAGATTCGCCATATCCGAAGTAAATTTTGGATACGCCTTCTCAATGGCAAATTGTATTCCTTCCGCAGGACTATAGGATCTTCCTTCGAGGTCCATGTATTTTGGTTTCTTCTTGCGGTCGAGAGCATACTTTTGCTGATCTTCAGGTAATTCGGATCGACTTTTGAATCGGAATAACTCACCTTGCCATCCGGGACTTTTAACCTCGACGAATGTTTGGATACCTGAGGTTCCTTGTATTAGAAACTCTCCTTCCATCGCTTGGTTCCCAATCGGCTCCCAATTCACAATGGAAAACGAATTGTCTTCAAGGTGATATGCCACACGTAGTTCATTGAGAGCCGAGTCCCGTTGGCGTGTATTGTCAGCTGTGAGTTTACTCCAAAACCGATCCCATTGGTCTCTTTGTGTGGCAAAGTGGAGTAGCCTTTCGCACTCGTCTGCATAGCTTTGCCACGCGGGGTATTTGTCTTGGTTTTTCCATTTAGCTTCATTAAGAAGCTTAGAAGTTAGTGGGCCTAGTTTCAATTTTTCCATGGCATTACTATTGTAATTTAACGAGATAGTCAACCCTGTTCTGGGTGGCAAAATTCGGGTCCTGGGGGTGCCAGAATTCGGGGCATTAGGACTCGGATTTTGGCGGTGGGTGCCCTGGATTTTGCGTGAGGATTGGGTCGCGGATTTTGGCGGTTTGGTGATGGGTTTTGCTTGGTTTTTGGTTGGTTTTAGTCTTGGGTGGTGGGTTTGGCAGTTGGGGTCTCTGCGCTGTAGACCTCCAAGGGTTGAAGCGATGTTTTCACGAGTGCTATATTGAGACCATCGTCCGAGATGAATAAAGTGCGAAAATATTTTTCACCGCACGAAAAGCGCGCTATATCGAGGGGTTCTATTTAGCACCCGACCCCTCCATAAGAGCAGGGGTCTTACCAGGATAATGTTGTGGGAGTAAATTTGGCTTCCTAAGCCGCCGGAAAATTATGGAGAGCGTGCCTGGAAAGATTGCGGTCCATTATTTATTACGTTTGAATCTTTTCAAAATTCTTGATAAAAAGGTTTCTGGCTTCTTGTTAGTCTTCTTCTTCTTAGGTGGTCGCGAAGTTTCCTCTTCATCGGCGAGCAATCCGCTTGCTCCTTCCCCAGTAGTGCCTATGTCCCACGGTCCGTATAGACCTGCGGAGACGGTCTTAAACCGCAGTCGTATTGATTGAACTGTCTCAGCCCCATAGGTTACTCCTCCTCCTCCTGTCGCAACCACGACATTAAACTCCGCTCCTGCCTTTTCTGACTTAGTAACGATAAATTTGATGTCCAACTCCATTTCATGCAACGCAAACATTGGAGGCTCATTCCGCTCCTTACGAGCACGTTCCCCAGCAACAAGGTCTTGCTTTATTTTTCCAACCAGATCTGAGATATTCAGTTTGTCGACAGTTTTCATTAACCCCTCACAATTATTTCGTATCCGATATATACCATCCGACTCATGATTATCTCAAGAAGTCCCGAGCAGCTGGACGAAGATCCTCTCAAAGGAAAAAGCCAGCAAGATTGCTGGCTTTTGTAAGTAAAGAACTATCTGAACCAAGGTCTCCTGTCTCCTTGAGTCTCTTCTTTGCAGCGGCAGCGTTTGTATCGAGGAACTACAAACCTTGCTGAACTCCTACCGACGGGCAGAGCATTTTAGAGTAGGTGTCGTTAGACTCTCAGGCGCGGGGCAATAGGAGGTCCCAACAGTTTCTCATGAACGGACTTTTTTTGTTCGATGTAGCCCCTTCATCGGACATCTATGTTTGTCCGATGAAGGAATTCCTGTAGTTCGTTTATGTCTAATGATTTGGTCTTAGGAGGCTGATCGTTATTGTAAAAGGTAAGTCTCCGTGCTGGGTTTTGTGTTAACCACTGCTCCAGATTAATTTGTGCCAAGTACTCAAGAGGCAGCATGAATCCTCCTCTTGATTTTCTCTCTTCCCTAATGTACTGCTCAAATATGACCCAGAGCCTCATTGTTGTTAGAGGAAAAAAGTCAAGAACAATACCATGCTCTATAAAATCATGGTAGACAAGTGTGGCAACGCGGTTAAATACATTGAGAATCGTATCGTACTTTAAATTATCATTTCGAATTCGGGCTAACGTTAATTCTCCGTCAACATATTCGTGATAAATAGTACGGATTCCAGCAAACAAATCTTTTTTCTCAGTCAGCTCTGTTAAAGAAAGTAATGCCTGGAGCTTTTGTTGGCGATTCTGTTCTTTTCCAAGTTTGTAAAGCAAATATAAGCCAGCCGGAATAGCCATAGCAGACATCGTGAGCACAACAAGAGACACACGGACAAAATCTTTCCAGAAAGGCGTATACCATTCTTTTTGCTCTGCCTGATTCTCTGGTCTCCGCCGATTCATAAGATATAATTAAAAAAGGCCATTAAACAAATGTTGTGCAATGGCCAATAGTTGATCTTTACTCTACCCTCACTTCTTATCCTGCCGCAACGCCCAAATTATAACAACACCAGTCGCAATTGCAGAACTCCACAGAACCAACTCCACCATCCTCAGCTTTGATGCTGTCCATCCTACTAATTCACAGAGTTCCTTTTTATTCTTATTGCGATTACTCGGCCCAATCAAAAACCCCGATTCTTGGGGGGTCTTTGTGGAAGCTAAAAAGATCAAATTTTTAAGCTCCCATCAAAAACTCCGTCTGAGAATCGCACTCAGACGAAAAATCGCTTTTATTATCTCTCATGTTGACCCCCTAATTGTTAAAGAGCAATCCAAAACCTCTCCTTCGGATACTTGGCCAGATAGCTCTTTCTTTGTCTTTGTAGCACTTGA
>JALLON010000028.1 GCA_027717925.1 Acidobacteria bacterium AH-259-G07
GGCATCGCCTGCGTCGTCGCTTCGCGAAATCAGGGCCGTGGCGCTCGCCACAAACATCACCGTATTTATGGACTGGAACACTAAGAAACAATGAAAGGCACAGAGGGACTTCTCGCCTTGCTGGCAGTGACGGTTGTGGCAGGCCTTGCTGCCCTTTTTATCGGGCCTGTGCCGAACGCCTCCTGGGCCATCATTTGGGAGATCCGACTTCCCCGCGTCCTGTTGGCTCTCCTCGTGGGCTTTGGCCTGGCCGGCGCCGGTGCGGTCCTGCAGGGTGTCCTTCGCAATCCCCTGGCCGATCCCTTTATTCTGGGCACCTCGAGTGCGGCGGCGACAGGTGTAATGCTAGCTGGAGTTTTGGGTCTTCGGCATTATTCCGCGCTCTATTTCATGTCGTTAGGTTTTGCAGTGCTCTCCATCTTCGTCGTTTATCGCATTGCCCGGGTCAATGGGAAAACCCCCATTCAAACGATCATCCTGGCCGGAGTAATCGTTAGTTTATTTTTTAACGCTGCCGTGTTTGTTTTCTTTTCGGTCTTTTACCGCGAATCCTTCACCGTACTTTTTTACCTTCTTGGGACACTGACCGAAGGAGATCCCACACTGATTGCGATTTCGGGAACGATTATCTTGGCCGGGCTGGGCCTGACCTGGTTGCTTTCGCGAGAGCTCAATGTGCTCACTCAGGGCGAGGACACCGCTTTTCACCTGGGGTTGGAGGTCGAAACGGCCAAAAAGATTCTCTTCGTGACGGCTTCAGCCATGGTTGCTGCCGCTGTATCTGTGGCCGGCATGATCGGTTTTGTGGGTCTGATCGTCCCTCACATGATGCGCATGATTGTCGGTCCTGATCACCGTCTGCTGATCCCGGCGTCCGCCCTGGGAGGGGCCATCTTTCTCATTCTGACAGATGCCCTGGCGCGAACACTGGTTCCACCCATGGAGATCCCGGTCGGCGCCTTGACTGCGCTGGTGGGCTCTCCCTACTTTGTGTACCTGCTGCGCCGGAAGCAGCGTGTGGGAGAATTCTAATGCCGTTGCTGCGTTTAGAGCGAGTGAGTTTCCGATATCCGAGCGGCTTTGCTCTTCGGGAAATTGATCTGGAAATCCCTTCTCAGTCTTTTTTGGCACTGATCGGTCCCAACGGAAGCGGGAAAACCACCCTGCTTCGCTTGATGACGAAGCTGCTTGAACCGGAAAGCGGTCATATCTATCTGGATCACCAGCCTCTGGCGAAATTTGCCAGTCGCGGGCTGGCCCAGCACATGGCAGTGATTTCCTCCGAGCAGTATTTTGAATTCCCCTTTCCGGTCGCCCAAGTGGTGGCCATGGGTCGCTTCCCTTACCTGGGACGCTTCCAGCGAATGTCAAACCAGGATTGGAAGATCGTTGATGAAGCGCTTGAAATGACCCAAACGGATCACTTGCGAGAGCGGCCCATCTCTCAACTCTCCAGCGGGGAGCGACAGCGGGTGCTGATGGCTCGGGCCGTGGCCCAAAAGCCCTCTATTTTGATGCTGGATGAACCGAACGCCCATCTGGACATCAAGCACCAGATCAGCATTTTTCGACTGCTCCAATTCTTGAATCGAAAACAGGGCATGTCGGTCGTCGTGGTCTTGCACGACTTAACTGCGGCAGGAGCCTTTTGCCGAACGGTGGCTTTACTTCAGCAGGGCGAACTGGTGAAGCAGGGGAAACCGGAAGAGGTGATTACCACCGAGGTTCTTCGGAGCACTTACGGAGCCGATGTTTTAGTGTACCCCAGTCCACTGGGCGGATTTCCACAGGTTACCTATAGACAGGAGACAGGAGACAGGAGACAGGAGACAGGAGACAGGAGTCAGAATCCAGAAGTCAGAATTCAGAATCCAGAAGAAAAGCTGAAACTTGAAACCTGGAAGCTGAAACCTGAAACCTGGAAGCCGAAACTTGAAACCTGAAACCTGGAACTTGGAACCTGGAACCTGGATCTATGAAGCACGCTTTCGTCATTGCCGGCACACACAGTGGAGTGGGTAAGACATCGGTGTCTATTGGCATCATGCGAGCACTTACACGCCGTGGATTCAAGGTGCAACCGTTCAAGGTGGGCCCCGATTTTATCGATCCTGGTCACCACCGGCGTGCCACCGGTCAAATCTCCCGAAATTTGGACGGCTGGATGCTTTCGCAAGAATTCAATGTTGCGAGTTTCCAGCGTCACCTGGCGGGCGCGGATGTCGGCGTGATCGAAGGAGTCATGGGACTCTTTGATGGCTATGACGGGCAGTCTGAATCGGGAAGCACAGCGCAAATCGCCAAATGGCTGGGACTGCCTGTCATTCTGGTGCTTGATGCTTGGTCCCTTGGGCGCAGTGCGGCTGCGCTCATCCAAGGTTATGAGAGCTTCGATCCGGACCTGAACGTGGCAGGGGTCATCTTCAACAAAATCGCCGGGGGGTCTCATTTGGATTGGCTACGGCAAGCCGTCGAGTCGTCCTGTCAGGCTGCCATCCTGGGTGGAATCCCGAAAGTCAAGGAAGTGGAAGTTCCTGAACGTCATCTTGGACTGCTGATGTCCTACGAGGACAAACTTCCTTCTGACTACATCGAAGAACTGGCGGATCTGATCTCGGAACATCTCGATTTGAAGAAACTGCTCAGCCTCTCCGAACTGCCGCATAGTGCATTCGCCACTGCCTTTACAAATGAATCGGAAGGCAGAAGCACCAAGCCTCATGGCTCTCCCCCACCTTTTCGCTCAACCGCGCGCATCGGAGTGGCAAGAGATGAAGCCTTTTGCTTTTACTACGAAGACAATCTGGATGTGATGAGAGAAGCGGGGGCCGAGATAGTGGCGTTCTCTCCCTTATCCGATTCGCGACTTCCTGCGGATCTTGACGCCCTGTACCTGGGAGGCGGATATCCTGAACTTTACGCGAAGAAGCTTGCAGGCAACAATGCTTTGCTTGAGAAAATCCGCCAATTCTCCAACCGGGGACGCATCGTCTATGGGGAATGCGGCGGACTCATGTACCTGAGCCAGGGGATCGAAGATTTGAGCGGAAATCGCTTTCCGCTCTGTGGAGTCTTTCCTTTTTGGACGCGGATGGTCTCGAAGCTCAAGCTTGCCTATGCCGAAATTCAAACCACCCCTGGCAGTGTTCTTTTCCCTCCCAACCAAAAGGTCAGAGGTCATCTGTTTCATTTTTCTGAAATGGTCCAGCCGCCTGATTTAAACTGCGGCTATCAAGTCAAAACCTTTTCCCACCAATTTGAGGAAGGCTTTCAGGTCAAAAAGACTCTGGTCAGTTATATTCATTTGCATTTTGGAAGTAACCCTCAATTTGCCAGAACTCTCCTGAGCAGATGTCATGACACAAATCGCCATTTACGGTAAGGGAGGCATTGGTAAATCCACCATTACGGCCAACCTGTCGGTAGCGCTGGCCGAGAAAGGATTTCGCGTGCTTCAGATTGGCTGCGATCCCAAACATGATTCCACTCGCCTGCTGCTTCATGGTTTCATGCAAAACACCGTGCTGGATCAGCTTAAGAGCAAAAAACCGGAAGAGATTTACCTCGACGAGATCATGCTGCGGGGATACCGCGGCGTCTGCTGCATCGAGGCCGGCGGTCCTGAGCCGGGCGTGGGGTGTGCCGGTCGTGGAATCATTTCTATGGCCAGCCTGTTGAAACGCATCGGGCTGAAGAAAGAGGAATTCGATTACATCATCTACGATGTTCTGGGAGATGTCGTGTGTGGGGGTTTTGGCGTTCCCATGCGGGACGGCTACGCCGATCGTATTCTGGTGGTGACCTCGGGCGAGATGATGTCCATTTATGCCGCCAACAATATTTGTAAAGGAATTCGCAACGCTTCTCACCAGCGGGGAAAGTTGGGGGGCGTCATCGGAAATGCCCGCAACGTCGAAAACGAAGATGTCCTGATTGCTGACTTCGCCGGCCGGGTGGGCTCCCGAATGGTCGAGTTTTTTCCGCGGGACGAACTTTTCCGCCAGTGTGAACTGAAATCCCAGACGGTCATGGAGTACGCTCCCGACTCCGAAGTGGCGGATCTTTTCCGAGGTCTGGCCGACACCATCCCCCAAACACCTACAGTGACTCCGGATCCTCTGTCCGAGGAGCGGTTGGAAAACTTGCTGGTCGGCTTCTATCAGCAGAGAAAACCCACTGCAACCCGAGCTCGTGTGGCTGGAATCGAACGGAAAAGGGCAAGGTCATCCCTCGATGAGAAGCAGGAGTGTGACGGTTCAAGAAACCCTGGGGATGATCCTGATTTTGAAGCGTACTTCAAGAAACCCAAACCCTCGGCCGGCTCTGCCTACCTGAGCAAAAGTGTTCGAAACAAAGAACCCTTCCACAGCTGTGCTCTTCAGGGTGCCTTCAACATAACCAGCCAGGTGCTTGATGCCATCTCTGTTATGCACTCCTCCATTAACTGCTCGCACATCGGATTTCACGCCATGCTCTCAGTATCGAAACTGCACCGGCTGCAGAAAAATTCACGCTCTGCGTCTGTCCCACAACTGTTCAGTTCCAACATGGGAGAAACAGAGATGGTGTTCGGGGGCGAAAAATTGCTGGGCCAATCGATCACCGAGCTCAAGGGTCTTCTGGAGCCTGCTGCTGTCTTTCTCATCAATTCCTGTCCCGCCGCCATCATTGGCGACGATCCAGTAAAAGTGGCCCGGCTTCACGCATCGAATGACTGTCCCGTGGTGGCGGTCAAAGCCGATGGGGTCAACGAAGGAGACTACGCTCAGGGAATGCTGAACGCCTACATGGCTCTAGCCGAGGCACTGATCGATAACCAGGTGGAACCGAAGAAAAACCAGGTCAATCTGGTGGGGGAGAAGAACGCTGCAACGGTGGTGGAGGAAAATTACAGCTGTATCCTTGAACTGCTCACCGCTTTGGAACTGGAAGTCAACTGCCGCTTTGTCCGTCAGACCAGCGCTGGACAGATTGGCGAATTCCATCGTGCTCCTTTCAGCTTACTCGTCGAAACCGATGATACTGCTCGTACCTTACAAAAGTTCCTGCAGGATCAGTTCTCTGTAAACTTCATCGCAGCCGCTCCACCCATCGGTTTGACGCAGACACAGCGGTGGATCGAGCAGATTGCCCACACTTATGGAAAACAGAGACAAGCTGAACGGGTCATTGGGGCAATTTCCAGTCAGTACGAGCGCAGCCTGGCAGAGCTGAAAACTGTCTTGAAAAACAAGCGCGTGCTCATCTTCACTTATCTTCAGGAGCTCGATTGGCTGCTTGAAACTCTCGCTGACCTCGAGATGAGCGTCGAAAAACTTTGCCTTTACAATTCCTGCGTCAAAGAAAGCTTTTCATCTCGTCTGGGTGAGATTGCCGTCGAAACCGATTATCCAGGATGCCGTCGGGACCAGGACATCGAGCAATACCGACCCGACCTGGTACTTTCCAATTATCTTCCGCCCAGGATGATCGAGGGTATTACCTACTCAGTCATTCCGCTTTGCCCAAAGCTTGGGTGGTCTGCCGGGATCGATCATGCCCATGTGTGGGCGCGCAACATTCGGATTCCCTTTGTGGAAGGATGGCGTTATGACCAGAAACTTTTCCCCGCTTTACCCTGATTGCCTCGCCGGTGCCCTGTGCGCTTTTGAAGGGCTGCGGGGTGCGATGGCACTGCTCAACGGACCCACGGGTTGTAAATATCACAACTCCTATTTGGTCGACCGGCAGGATCCAGCTGGATTCTCTTTTGATCCCATCCCTTTTGGCGAAAAATTTTACTTCGGGCAGCCACGAGTGCCAGCCTCCGCCGTCGAGGGAGAGGATTATGTTTATGGAACGGGACCCAAGGTCCGAGACTTGCTTCAGCACATCAAAAAAAATTGTCGTCCCCGCCTGTTGGGAATTATCAACTCTCCCGGTCCTACCCTGATTGGGGACGATCTTCTCCGAGAGGTCGAAGCCGTAGGGATTCAACATCCGGTGGTTTTCATCGAAAGTCCGGGTTTCACCAACAGTTGGGCAGATGGTTACCAGGGCGCAATGATAGAAATCCTCAAACAAATCCCCTATCAGAAGATTTCGCAGCCGGGACGAAAAACTCTG
The DNA here is from genome assembly GCA_027717925.1 of Acidobacteria bacterium AH-259-G07. Taxonomy (GTDB): domain Bacteria; phylum Acidobacteriota; class UBA6911; order RPQK01; family JADFOI01; genus JALLOL01. The sequence goes on from JALLON010000028.1 coordinate 6,106, forward strand.
CCGGCTCGCTCACCACGCGCAGCGAATCGCAAGAAGCAAAAAGCCGGTCCTCAGGTGAACTTGGTCGGTTTTATGATTGGACAACACAATTGGCAGGATGATCTGGAAGAGATCGAGCGAATGCTCACACTGTTGGGCCTTCGGGTCAACGTCAACATCGGGGCGGGAGAACTTTTGGAAAATCTTTTCCACCTCCCTGCAGCCGATTACAACCTGGTTGTAGCCGAAGAATATGGTGCTCAAATTGCCTTCTACGTGAAGGAGCGGTTTGGTCTACCCACTTTGGTGCAGGGAGTGCTTCCCCCTTACGGTCTCGAGGCTACTGAGATATGGGGTCGAACCATCGCCGAAGAACTGGGCCTGGACGCTTCCGCTTTCAATCGAGAGGCGGAGGAAGTGCGGCGTAAATGCTACTCGGCGATTTCCCGGATCGCTTCTGTGCGAGGCCTTCCCCGTGGCGTGAATTTTGCCATCTTTGGTGACGGCTACCAGATCGCTCCCCTGCTCCTGTTTTTCTACCGCTATCTGGGAATGTACCCGGTGATCATCGGAGTGCGCGAGTGCGGGTCCACGCATCGCCGGTTTCTGCAGGAGTTTCTTTCACGAGAAGGACTAGATGGGGTGGAGGTACTGGAATCTCCAAATCAGGCACAGATTGCCAGGACCCTGCGCTCCAATCGCCCGGAGATCGTATTGGGAAGCAACTTTGAGGAACACATCCTGACCGCTGAATTGTCCGATTGCAGCTTCATCGGAACCTCCTTTCCCTTGTGGAACCGTTTCCAGTTGACCCACCGACCGCTTCTTGGCCTAAATGGGGTCTTGGTTCTGGTAGAGGAGATCCTCCATGTCCTGTCAACTAAAGTCGACCTTCCGGAATAGCTGCTGTATCTTGCTCGAGGCCTTGTCAGCTCCGCCTGGTCGCTGATATATGAAAAACAACATAAACGTTCGTTGTTCTTGAACTGGCCCGTCACAGCAGCCGATTGGGGACTCACATCCCCAGGTATCACAAGACGCCGACCAGCTGCACAGATCCGAATTCTTGAATTCTTTCCAAACCTAGGATATCTTTACTATAAAGAAGTAAAGGAGATTTACGTGCAAATCAGCAAACTTTCCAGCAAGGGTCAGGTCACTATTCCCAAACCAGTGCGCGAGGCGATTGATCTCAAGCCCGGAGACATGGTTGTCTATGAAGTTCAAGACGACTTTGTCATACTCCGCCGAGCTGGACCTTTCGATTTCGCCTTCCACGCGGCTCTTTCGGACACTTTAGATGAATGGAGCACGCCGGAAGACGAGGAGGCATTTCGTGATCTTTGAGCAGTGGGACGTGGTGGTAGTCCCTTTCCCCTTTACAGAAAAGCCAACTACTAAGCGGCGTCCTGCTCTGGTTGCCAGCAAGCGTGCTTTTAATGAAAACGGCCATTCGATTCTCGCGATGATTACGACCAAAGCCCATCACCCATGGCCAGGAGACGTCGAGCTGAAGAACTATACTACCGCGGGGCTGGATTTGGCCTGCATCGTGCGACTGAAGCTTTTCACTCTTGATAATCGGCTCATCGTGAAAGCTCTTGGCCATCTATCGGAGACCGACCGAAGAATGACAGCTGAAAGTCTGCGCACGTATGTGGTTTGATTTCGGAACTGGGATCAACTTTATGGATTTGACTCTCAAAAAGGTTGCCGAGGCCATATGGGCAGCTTACCTTGATTATTTAGTGCCTTGGTGTTTTAGTGTCAGTACCTGGTCGGCACGGCAGCCCGAAAGCACTAAAGATCTGTGAGCTGTTTTCGAGTTAGGGCAATAATCACTTATTTTAATGATGATTTTTCTGGGAATTGATTGTGGAACACAGAGTCTAAGGGTGGTGGCTTGGGATGCTGGAAGTGGGGCGCTGGATTCGGCCTCCACAATATATGGTCTGATTGAGAATCTCCCCCCGGGACACAAGGAACAGCATCCGAGTACTTGGATTGAAGCTCTCGATGAGTGTCTCCGGGTCTTGCGTCAGCAGAACGTGGATCTGAAAGCAGTTCGCGGAATCGGTGTCTCTGGTCAGCAGCATGGCCTGGTGGTACTCGATTCGAACCACGAAGTCATCCGGCCTGCCAAACTTTGGTGTGACACCTCTACGCAGAGCCAGTGCCGCCATATTCTGGAGTCAGCAGGTGGTCTTGAAGTGTATATGCAGGAAATCGGCAACGGCCTTCCGCCCGGATTTACAGCTTCTAAGATCTCGTGGATCAAGGAGAATGAACCTTCGCGCTACAAGCAAATCCGCTTTATGCTCCTGCCGCACGATTATTTGAACTTTTACCTCACGGGTGAAATGGTTGCCGAACCAGGAGATGCGTCAGGAACGGGTTACTTCAAGGTTCGGGAGCGCCAGTGGTCTCGTTCAGCTCTTTCCTGGATCGACCCGGACCACGATTTAAAAGAGTGTTTGCCGCGACTAATCCAATCGGCGGAGCCAGCAGGCCAACTGAGACCCTCTCTGGCCAAACAATGGGGGATGAGTTCGGAGGTGGTGGTCAGTTCCGGAGGCGGGGACAATATGATGGGGGCCATCGGTTCAGGCAACGTCAGTTCAGGGACAGTCACGGTGAGTTTAGGGACCTCCGGCACCTTGTATAGCTACAGTGATTCTCCTGTGATTGACCCTGCGGGGGAGATTGCTGCTTTTTGCGACAGCACCGGAGGATGGCTGCCGTTGGGTTGCACTATGAACGTAACAGTGGCCACAGAAATGATTCGGTCCGGTTTTGTCTCTACAGAGCTGCAGGCTTTTAATGAAATGATCGAGCAAACTTCCCCTGGAGCAGAAGGCCTGGTGCTGCTGCCTTATTTGGAAGGCGAAAGGATGCCGAATGTTGCCCATGGAACGGGAATAGTGTTGGGACTGAGGCCCAAGACAGCCAGCCCGGCACATCTGGCCCGGGCCGCGATGGAAGGGGTCACAATGGGACTCTATTACGGTCTGGAGCGTCTGACCGAGCTTGGCATCTCCCCCACTGAGATTCGTCTAATCGGCGGTGGATCAAAGAGTCGGGTTTGGAGACAGATTGTGGCCGACATATTTGGCGTGTCCGTGGTTTGTCCAGAGAACCAGGAAGGCCCGGCCTTCGGGGCGGCTCTTCAGGCCAGGTGGTGTTGTGAAGGAGGACAGATCAAGGATCTGGTCAGTGCACACCTCTCCCTCGATGAAAGGACGCGTCATCAGCCCAAACCGGAACGACAAGCCGTTTATGGTGAGCTGTACCAGCTTTACAAAAAGTTCAGCCAGACCCTTATCAATAGCGAGGTCTTCGACGCTCATCGCAGTTTCATTGAAAGAGAAGATTGATTCATGATGGGGGATTACCAAGCACGTCCCTCGATCAGTCGACCATTGAACTCCTGCTGGGGGTAAGGTGATCAACTGACAACTGACAGGAGCCAGAATCCAGAAGTCAGAATTCAGAATGGTTGAAAGTTGAAGGTTCCACGTTTCAAGCTATTGAGCTTTTGAGCCTTTGAACTCTGATATGGCTCAGACCTGATTAATAAATCTTCTGGATTCTGGATTCTGAATTCTGGCTTCTGCTTACTACCTGACCCTTTCCCACCTCTTGCTTTTGGCTGAGCGCTCGATGGTATCGAGGACTTTTTGGTTTTTCAAACCATCTTCGAAGTTAGGTGTGGGGAGTGTGTCGCCAGCAATGGCCTCCATGAGATCGTGTACAACGTGGGTGAAGGTGTGCTCGTATCCAATAATATGACCGGGTGGCCACCAAGCCCCGAAGTAGGGATGTCGTGCCTCGGTGACCAGAATCCTTCGGAAGCCCTGAAGATGGTCGGCGTCATCGCGGAAGTAGACCTCGAGCTCATTAAGCCGTTCCAGATTGAAGGCGACACTACCGCGGCTTCCGTTGATCTCAAAGCGGTTGTAGTTCTTTCGACCGGTCGCAAATCGAGTGGCTTCAATGGTTCCTAAAGCCCCATTTTCAAACCGAACCACTGAGGCAATGGCATCGTCAACCGTGACTTTTCCTTTCTTTCTCGGTTGAGAAGGCAAGGGACGCTCCTTGACGAAAGTTGTCAAAGCTCCAGAGACTTCGGTGATCTCTCCCACCACGTAGCGTGCCAGATCCAGCGAATGGGAGGCAATGTCTCCGAGGGCTCCCGAACCTGCTCTCTTCTTTTCCAGACGCCACACTCGCGGGAATTTGGGATCGACAAGCCAATCCTGAAGATAGGTGCCGCGGAAGTGATAAATGGTACCCAATTTTCCCTCTTGAGTAAGTTGATGGGCGAGAACCACGGCGGGGACCTTTCGATAGTTATGGCAGATCATATGAATGACCTTGGCCTTCTGGACGGCCTTATACATGTCTTGGGTTTCTTTAAGGGTGTTGGCCAGTGGTTTTTCACAGAACACAACCTTTCCGGCCTCCGCAGCTGCTATGGCAATGTCGTGATGGGAATCCCCAGGGGTGCAAATGTCGATGAGATCGATGTCTTTCCTGTCCACCACCTCTCGCCAATCGGTCGCATACTCCTCCCAGCCATAGCGCTCAGCCGCTTCTTTCACATTCTTTTCATTGCGGCCGCAAATGACCTTCATATGGGGTTTTACGCGGGTCTTGAAAAAGGCGTTCACTTGACGGTAAGCATTGCTGTGTGCCTTGCCCATGAAGGCGTAACCGATAAGACCGACGCTCACTTTCTTCATTCTTCTTCTCCTCCGAGTGTCTCCAAAATTTAAAATTCAAAGACAAGACCCTATTCCTTCGCCCAGTTTTTATCAAACTCAACTCGGATCACCCAATCGAAGTGGATGTTGTTGGACTGGAACACACGCTGCAGCTCTTCGCGACTTTCCGCCTCCATCTCGATTAGCAATTTTCCGGAAATCTGACTACCCATCAATCGCTTGAGTTGAATCGCGGGCTGGTCTTGCAAGACGTTCTCCGGATAGCGAATCTGCTGGAGCGTCATGCATGCGATGCTGTGGCAGGAGATATAGTCCGCCATCGGTGGCATTGTAGCATTGTCGCGCTGGCGTAACCGTGCCAACCTGCTTGTTTTCGATTTTTTAGATCTGAACTGGACGTCAGAAGAGGAGGTAAAAACAATGCCTATGATGGGTTCTGGACAGAATGGGGAAATCTGGTGGATGCGCCAGTTGCGCGTGGCCCCGAATAGGGGTTAAGGGGGTCAGACCTTGAGTTTTTCGTTTTTGCGCTCAAAAACGAAAAACTCAAGGTCTGACCCCCTTTGCTATTTTCCCCCTCACAAACTCAATGATCTCCGAAGTACTTGCACCCGGCTGAAAGATTTCATCCACACCCATTGCTTTAAGTTTAGGAATATCCTCGTCTGGAATGATACCACCTCCAAACACCAGGATATCATCGGCCTGGTTCTCTTTCAGGAGTTGCAGCAGCCGGCTGAAAAGATGCATGTGAGCACCTGAAAGGATGGACAGTCCCACCGCGTCCACGTCTTCTTGCAAGGCCGCCTGTGCAATTTTCTCGGGAGTTTGTCGAAGGCCCGAATAGATGACCTCCATGCCGGCATCGCGCAGCGCTCGAGCCACCACTTTTGCTCCGCGATCATGGCCGTCTAGGCCAGGCTTGGCAATTAAGACCCGAATCTTGTGTCCCGGCATAGTGTTGGTGGAATGGGTCAGACCCCATTAAAAAGCGGGTTCCTGATAAATCCCGAATACCTCTTTTAAAGCATCGCACATCTCACCTAGCGTCGCGTATTCCTTGACCGCCTCGATCAAGAAAGGCATCAGGTTCTTATCTGAGCGGGCGGCTTCTTCCAATTCAGAAAGCGCTTTCTGAAGGGCCTGATTATTTCGTCTTGATCGCAGTCTTTTAAGACGTTTCACTTGATGTTCTTGAACTTCGGGGCCAATTTGAAGGACTTCTATAGGTGGTTCGTTATCGACCACAAACTGGTTCACGCCCACGATAATTTTCTGTCTTTTCTCCACAGCCTTTTGATATTGATAGGAGGCTTCTTGAATTTCTCTCTGGGGAAATCCTCTTTCGATTGCCCCGATCATGCCTCCCATGGCGTCAATTTTATGGAAGTACTGGCGAGCACCTTCTTCCATTTCATTGGTGAGCGCTTCCACGAAATAGGATCCTCCCAGTGGATCGACGGTATTGGGAACACCGCTTTCATAGGCAAGAATTTGCTGAGTGCGCAGGGCGATCCGGGCCGCCTCTTCGGTCGGGAGTGCCAGCGCCTCATCCAGCGAATTCGTGTGAAGAGAGTTGGTTCCTCCCAAAACAGCTGCAAGAGCCTGAATGGCGCTTCGAACGATGTTGTTAACGGGCTGTTGAGCTGTGAGGCTGCAGCCGGCGGTTTGGGTGTGAAATCGGCACATCCAGGAGCGCTCTCTCTTGGCTCCAAAGTGGTCGCGCATCACATAAGCCCAAAGGCGCCGCGCCGCTCTGAACTTGGCAATCTCTTCGAAAAAGTCGTTGTGGGAGTTAAAGAAGAATGACAATCGCGGTGCGAAATCATCCACGGCCATTCCCGCTCGACGGCACCACTGTACATATTCAATCCCGTCGCGCAGAGTGAATGCTAATTCCTGAAGTGCCGTCGAGCCTGCCTCTCGGATGTGATAGCCGCTAATGGAGATACTGTTGTAGCGGGGAAGATGCTCGGTGCAAAACTGGATCGAGTCCACCACCAGACGCATTGACGGCTCGGGAGGATAAATCCACTCTTTTTGAGCGATGAATTCCTTCAAGATGTCGTTCTGAACAGTGCCGCTGATTTCAGCAGGATCGACGCCTTGTTTCTCTGCGACCACCACGTACATCGCCAGCAGCACGGCAGCCGGTGCGTTGATGGTCATGGAAGTCGTTACCTGATCGAGGGGAATGCCATGGAAAAGGATCTCCATGTCTTCCAAGGAGTCGACCGCAACGCCACATTTACCGACTTCCCCTTCGGCAAGAGGGCCATCTGAGTCGATCCCCATCAACGTAGGTAAATCAAAGGCGACGGAAAGGCCCGTTTGGCCTTGCTCGAGTAGAAACTTGAAACGGCGATTAGTTTCTTGCGGTGTTCCATAACCCGAGAACTGACGCATGGTCCAGAGCTTTCCTCGGTACATGGTAGGATGGGCACCACGAGTATAAGGAAACTCACCCGGATCGCCCAGATCTCGCTCGTAATCAAGTCCTGATAAATCCTCTGGTGTGTATAAATGTTTGATTACCTCACCGGAAACGGTGGTGAATTGTTCTTGTCGCTCAGAGGCGTGCTGGGAAGCCTTCTCTTTTTCTATGGTCTTCATAACACATCCAGTCGCTCTGGCTGAATAAGCGAGATCGCTTGCGCGAAAATTCATTTAGACACAGCGGGGGGTCGACCGTCAAGGCGAGAACTTTTCCAATTCGAGAGCCTTCTCAAAGAGCTTCATAGCCTCGTCGTCTTCTCCTTCCTTCGTGCAGAGATAGGCTTTTTCTTTGTACAGAGAGGCTTTAGACTTGCTGGAGATGACGGCCTTGAGAGCCGCGTCCAGCACATCGTGCGCCAATTCGTACTGCTTGTGGTGGATCAGGGCATCGGCAACGATTTGTCCCTCTTTTACAAAAAGATGCTCCTGATGGTAGGGAAAGTTCAAGGAGAAGATTTTCTTGGAGGCCTCCAATACTTTATCGAACTGGGTCTTTTTGATGAGCAGCATGACGATCTCATGCTGCGCTTCCGCGATGCTCCGAATTTGCTCCCAGTTTTCTTGCTCGGTCTTAGTTGTTGTCTGAGGATATAAAAGAAGAAACACTAGAGCGAAAAGATTTGGCATAGAGGCTACTCCAGCGTAAAAGGATTTCCTTGAGTAGTGTGATCGTGAAGAGCGAAAGGATTCGGATGAAGTGGTTCCATCACTCCGCCCCAGCTCTCGTCAAAGACATTTACATGCTGGAGTTCCATCTGTTCTCGCACCTGGAGAAAAGTATGAAATGACCGCTCCTTTTCCGCGTCAGACTGATTTAGAAAGAAAAGAGAAAGAAAAACCAAACCCAATGCTCCAGCTGTAACCGGGATCCAGCGAATAGGGGAAAAGAATCGAAGGCCGAAAATCCAGCCCCAGTCTTGGGTCGGTAAATTAATGATCTCAGCGCGGATCTTTCCCCATGAAGTGGGATTCAGTTCTAAGACTGGAATTCGGTCTATAAGTTCATAGGAGTAAAGGAGAGATTGATATTCCTGATCACATTGGCTGCATTGACTGAGGTGGGTTTTCAGTTCTTTTTCTTGGTCACCATTCAATTCCCGGTCCATGACGGCTGTCAAGGACTCAGAACAAGTTTGACATTCCATAGTTCTCCCCCAGATATGTCTTAATTTTATCCCTGACTTCCACCCGAGCACGGTGGATGTCTGACTTCACAGAGGCCAGCGAGCGACCGACGATCTCGCTGATTTCTTTATAGCTCAACTTGTGTATGGCCGAGAGGACAAAAACTTCCTTGTACTTATCGGGTAGTTGGCTGATAACCTGCTCGATAACCTGTTCCAATTCCTTGGACAAGACGCGATCCTCGGGACTGATCTGTGGGGTGGCAAGCTTCTGTACGTCAGAGAGTTCAGGCGTTTCTTCTTGTTGGATCGAATCCATCGGGGGTCTCTTACCGCGATACTTCTGATAGACGTTGTTTTGAGCAATGCGGAAGAGCCAGCTTTGAAACTTAATGTTTTCCTTGAGAGAGCTTAAATTCGTGTACGCCAAAATGAAGGTGTCTTGAGTCAAATCTTCCGCCTCTTCGCGCGAACCGGTCATGCGATAGATATAATTTAGTATCTTGCGGCCATAGTGCTCATACAATTTTTGAAATGCTTGAACACTACCTTTCTTGGCCCTGGAAACCGCATCGTCCAGCTCCTCTCCAGAGATGGAAAAAGTCTGAGGATTCTTCCCGTTGATTCGCTTTTCTCTCACTATGATTGGGCGCTAATTCAAAAGTTGCAGATTTATTTTAAGTCCGGCAAAGTCCACTCGATCTTATCAAACTTGTGACCGACTGCCCTCTCTTATTGTTCAACCAAAAAGAGCTTCAAATATTCGGGAACGGCCTTGCCGTTGAAACGTGTAAATGAGGTAGGAAACGAGTGAGGTGAATCTATGAAGCAAACGTTGTTCATTGTCATAACGATTCTGATGGGAGGAATTTCTCCCTACGCTTTCTCCCAGGAGGAGATCCACATCATTGGAGCCAACGGCAGTTACCTTGGGGTGCAAATTCGTGACGTCACCCTAAAGGACGTGCCCAATTTGGATTTGCCCAAGGAAGCAGGTGTCTTCGTGGAAAGAGTCCAGGAGGGAAGTCCGGCGGCGGATGGCGATTTGCAAAAAGGGGATGTCATCGTAGAATTTGCCAACTTTCCCGTCATCAGTGTGCGACAGTTTAGGCGACTAGTCGCTGAGACTCCCCCTGGACGGCAGGTGGAACTGGTCGTCATTCGAGACGGTCAAAGGATCGCCAGAACGGTCACCATCGCGGAGCGGAAGTCCCGAATGGGGAACCGTTTTTCGCGTCGATACCGAATTGAAATTCCTTCTGTGCCCGAGCTGGATTTTGGTGACTTTCGCTTTCATTTCGACCCAGACCACCCCCGCTTTTTCTTTTCAGATCGGCCCCAGTTAGGAATCAAAGGGCAAGAAATCTCTGAGCAGTTGGCTGAGACTCTGGGTGTTCCTGAAAAAAAGGGGGTGCTGGTAATGGAGGTTGTCAAGGATAGTCCTGGCGAACGTGCTGGACTCAAGGCAGGTGATGTGATCATTTCAGTTGACGGTGAGCAAGTGGAAACTCTGGGCGATCTCAGACGTCATTTAAAGTCCGGATCTCTTGAGCTGGGAATCGTGCGCAACAAGCAAAAGCAAAGAGTGAGGGTCGAACTGGAGACGAGGGAAGAAGAAGACCGCGAGTCGATCCGAATTTGAGGTCCTTCGCCAGCCCGCAGGCCGAAGCTTCCACTGATCCTGTGGAAAACCAGTGGAAAACCTGTTGGTTACTTTTACAGAGGTCGCGAAAATTCTCAGTTCGTTCTACTTTACATACTCTTTGTGCATGTAAATATTCGGTAAACCCCGTTGTCAGTTTGAGCAGAGAGCGGAACGAAAGTACTTGGTGAGGGGATAGAGCCAGAGGCTCTTGGTGGGCAGTCGGGCGGTACGATCTCGGTCGAGCTTTCCTCGGCCTTGGGTTTGCCCCACGTAGATCCAGTTGGCGGCTCTGTAACAGGCTCCCCTGAAGCGCTGGTTCTCAACGAAGGTTTCTAGGAGGACGGGGCGGTAGGCATAGTGGCTCTCCCAGTCCTGGGGGAGCTGTCGAGCCACCATGGAGAGAAGTTTGGAGGCCAGATTCGGAGACTGCACCCAAGGGAGGATCAGAAAGCGAGCGTTATTGACGACCAGCAGCAGGTTTTTCTCTCGCTGAGAAACAGTCCAGCCGATAAAGCGGTCGCGGGGTGCGGTTTTCCAAGCGGCGGCGCCAAAGCCCAGCAGGGCCAGGATGCGCTGTTGGCAGCAAGCGAAGTAGCGCAGCTGGGCGCCGGGCAAGGGCTGGTATCCCAGGTAGTGATAGCGGTCGATATATTCGTTCCAGAGAGCCGAGTCCTGGGCGCTGTTGATGAGCTGCAAACGCAGCGGGGGGAGTTCATAGACGGGGCGAGCCAGGCGGGGCTGGGGGTCAGAGCGGGCCGTATGGCGGATGCGACAATCCGGCTTGCGGATGCGCGGAGGCGGCAGCTGAATGAGGCCCTGCTCGTGCATGCGCAGCATGGCCACGCGGCAGCTCATCTGCTTGAGCCCGCCGTCGGGCTTGAACCAGCCTAGAACCCGGCAGGCCAAGCGGGAGAGCTGGGCCCGCGAGCGGGTCGGATCTTGGGCGATCAGGCCACGCAGCAGCTGGATCTCCTGGGAACTGAAGTCTCGCCCGCAGTAGCGTTTCATCCAGCCTCCGGCGCCGCCGCCGAAACAGGCCCCAGGCGCAATGCCGCCTGGCGATCTGGGCTCATTTTCCAGGGAAGAAAAGGACGCAGGTCTGGCGGCGGCTGCCCGCCTTGCCGAGCGCAGGCTTGCAGATAGTCACTGAGCCAAAGGCGCGGGTTCAGTTCGCTCACTCGCAGGGTCTGGAAAATGGTGAACAAGCTGGCCGCCAGCTGGGCGCTCCAGCGGCTGCCCGAGCCGTAGTAATTCTTGCGTCCCACCACGGGGTTGCGCAAGGCCCTTTCGGCCGCGTTGTTGTCCATGGCCACTTCGGGATGATTGACAAACACCGTCAGCCCTGGCCAGTGTCGCGCCAGGCTTTTCAGGATCTTTCGACAGGGGGGAGCCAGGCTGGGGCACTGCCGTTGAGCTTGGCATTTCTCTCGCATCTGTTCGATAGCCACCCGC